>QHTW01000203.1:0-4346 GCA_003220955.1 Gemmatimonadota bacterium
ATCTACTACTATCCGGATGAGCGTCCCGGCGCGCTCGATGCGGCGCGCATGGCGGAACGCGCCTACGCCCGGCTCTCGCGCATCCTCCACCATCAGTTTCAGAGCCGCAAGCCGATCATCTTGTACGCGTCCCAGTCCGACTTTCAGCAGACCAACGTCGTAGACGCCTCGGGCGAAGGGCTGGGAGGCGTCACGGAATTCTTCAAGCACCGCGCCGTGCTCCCCTTCACCGGATCGTACGCCGAGTTCGAGCACGTGCTCCAGCACGAGATGGTGCACCAGTTCCAGTACGACGTGTTCAGCCGCGGGCGCCCCGGCGCCGGTGTGCAGACGCTCGTGACCGTGAATCCTCCGCTGTGGTTCATGGAAGGCATGGCCGAGTACCTGTCGCTTGGTCCGATCAATCCCGAGACGGCGATGTGGCTGCGCGACGCCGCGCTCGAGGGGCACCTGCCCTCGATCGAGGAGATGACGGCCGACCCCTACATTTTCCCATACCGGTACGGACACGCCCTGTGGGCTTACATCGGTGAGAAGTGGGGCGACGAAGTCATCGGCGAGATCCTGCAGTCCTCCGCGACCTCCGGGCTCGAAGCGGCGTTCAAGCGCGCAACGGGACGGACGCTCGAGGACCTCTCCAACGATTGGCGCGACGCCATCCAGACGACGTTCTTGCCCCAGCTGGGGGATCACTATCGCGCCCGCCGCATCGCGCAACCGACACTCACTCAACGCCGCTCGCGGGGCCGCATTTTCCTCGCGCCAGCGCTGACGCCCGACGGCAAGACCATCGCGTTCTTCGGCGACGAGGGCGGGTTCTTCGTCGATCTCTGGCTCGCCGACGTCGAGACGGGTCGCGTCGAGCGCCGCCTCGTCAAATCGACGCAGAACAACAATTACGAAAGCCTGCGCTTCATCAATTCCGCCGGCGCGTTCTCGCCCGACGGCCGTTACTTCGCCATCGCCGCGAAGCGGAAAGACCGCGACGACCTGGTCATTCTCGACGTCGAGCGCGGGCGCGAAGAGCGCCGGATCCACGTCGGCCTGAACGGACTGCAGACCCCGCAGTGGTCTCCGGACGGGCAGCAGCTCGTGTTCACCGGCTTCAGCAACGGCTTCACCGATCTCTTCATCATCAACCGCGATGGCACGGGACTGCGGCGCCTCACCCACGACAAATACGCCGATCTCCATCCTTCGTGGTCACCGGACGGAAAGACGATCGCGTTCGTGACGGAGAGCGGCGGTGAGACCGATTTCAACCTGTTGCGGTTCGGGAATCTGCGAGTCGCGCTGCTCCATCTCGACACGGGCAACACCGAGCTGCTGCGCAACATGGAGATTGGGAAGAACATCAATCCCGTCTGGGCGCCCGACGGCCGTTCTCTCGCATTCGTCTCCGACCGGACCGGGATCGCCAACGTCTTTCTGTACGACCTGGTCGATGACCAGATCTATCAGCTGACGAACATGTTCACCGGCGTCCAGGGCATCACGCCGCTTTCCCCAGTCCTTTCCTGGGCGCCCGTAGCTGACCGCATGTCGTTCGTCTACTACGAAGACGGTCAGTACAGCGTGTATTCCCTCGAGAACCCGCGCTCCCTGCGCCGCGCGCCGTACCGCGGACCGGCCACCATGCCGGTCGTGACGCTGCTGCAGTCGGAGCAACGCGACAGCGCCGCTGCCGCGCCGCCGCTGGTTCCGATTCCCGCGATCAACACAGTGGGCGGCGGCTCCGCGGCCGGCCTGCCAAGCAGCACGCTGCCGGCGCGGCCGGGCGCAGCCGCATCGATCTACCGCTCATCGGGCGGATTCCGCCCCTCCGCCCGGCCGCAGGCCGCTGAATCTTCAGCGGCGCCTCCCGCGGTTAGCGTACGGGCTCTGCTGGACTCGGCGACCCTCGCGCTGCCGGACACCAACGAATTCACGTTCCGGCCGTACAAAGTGCGATTCACCGCAGACTATATCGCGCGCCCCATGGTCGGTTACGCGCGCGACAACTTCGGCCGCGGCGTCTTCGGCGGAACCGCGATCGCGCTCTCGGATATTCTGGGAAATCATTCCCTCGTCCTGGCCGGCTCGATCAACGGCCGCATCAGCGAAGCGCAATTCCTCGGACTCTACGCCAACCAGTCGCATCGCCTGAACTGGGCCGGCGGCTTCTCGCAGGAACCGCTGTATTTCTACGGCGGCAGCGACTGGAGGCGCATCGACAATCAGAACACGCCGGCCCCCGGCGACAGCCTGGACGTCTATTCGACCCGCATCCGTCGCTTTGTCATCCGGGATCTGTTCGCGGAGTCGTCGTATCCGTTCAGCCGGTTCAATCGCATCGAGCTGGGCATGCACGCCGTAAACATTTCGGAAGCGACGCTCGCGCTCGAGACGTCGTACGAACCGAACACGGGCGCCTTCGTGGATCAACAGTTCATCCAGGGTGGCGGTCCGTCGGCGACCTTCGTGCAACCGTCGATCGCGCACGTGCACGACAACACCCTGTTCGGCTATGTCGGTCCCTTCGCCGGAGCGCGATCGCGGTTGTCGGTCTCGCCCGCCTTCGGGAGCTGGCAGTTCACCGCCGGGCTGATCGACTACCGGCGTTACATCTTCTTCCGGCCGTTCACGATCGCCGTGCGGGGCTTCATGTTCGGCCGGTTCGGGCGCGACGCCGATCGCTTCCCCGTTTTCCTCGGCAGCACGGAGCTGATTCGCGGCTATACGTCCGGCTCGTTCCGAAACCACGAGTGTCTCGCCAATCCTCGCTCGCCCTCGCCGACCGGATGCGCCGAGCTGGATCAACTCATCGGGTCCAAGATCGCGGTCGGCAACGTGGAGCTGCGCTTCCCGCTCACGCGCACCCTTGTGCTCGGATTCCTGCCCGTGGGCTTCCCACCGATTGAAGGCGCGCTGTTCTACGACATCGGAATGGCCTGGGACGACGCAAGCACAGTCAAATGGAGCCGCTCCCCGAGCGAGAGCCCGCTCCTGGTGCGCACGCCGCTGCGGAGCTGGCGCGGCTCGATCCGCGCGAACGTCTTCGGCTTCGTGATCTTGCGCTTGGACTACACCAAGCCGCTCAGCCGGCCGTGGCAACACTCGTATTGGACCATCAGTTTAGGTCCGACGTTCTAACTCCGCTTCGCTAAAACAGTTGCAATGGCCCAGCCGGTTGTCTATTTTGTCCGGCGAGGCCACTTGCGTATCGCCCGCTTCCTTCTGATTGCGTCCCCCGCGCTTTGGGGTTGTGGACCCCGAGCGCCGGCGGCCGAATCGTCACAACATCAATCTCCACAAGGAGCTAGCAAGCTCCAGGTTTTGGCGCGCACGCCTGCCGTGGCGATCCGGCTCCCGGCCAAGGGCGGTGTCCCACAGCTGTACAAGTTGCCCCGGCTCACCGGTGTCGACGGCGTCCTGAAGGGCAGGCTCCCCGCCGTCGAGCGCGTCGTGGGCCTGGACCCCGAGTCAGAGTTTCTGTTCGTCACGACGGCCAAGCACGAGCTGTTGGGTCTCGATCTCGGCAGCGGGCGGGTCGATACCGTGGGGATCAATGTCCGGCAAGCGGCCCTCGGCCCCGACGGCACGCTCTACGCCGTCGACTCGTCGCGACATGTCATTTCGCTTTCGCGCCGGACGCGATTCGCTTGGCCGCAGGCGCTCACCGCGCTCCCGCGGGATCTCTTTGGAGCGACCGATCAGCATCTGGTCGGCGTCATCCCGCAGGACAAGCTGCTCGTCGCCGCGGCCGACCAGCCGCCAACTGTCCGTACCATAGCGGCGGGCGGCGATGTTGCCGCGACGCGCTGGGGTGATCTCGTCGCGGTCGCGAGCGACTCGGGCGTAACGTTCTACGATCCGTTGGGGCGGCGCGACCCCGCGTTCGTGAGATTGGCCGACGCACCGCGTGCCCTCGCGTTCTCGCCGTCGGGTCATCGGATCTATGTGGCGCGACGCAACGTCCCGGGGTTGGCGGTCGTGGATCGCTACGAGCGCAAGGAGCTCGACGGCGTCGCGCTCCCGGGTACCGTCGCCGCACTGCGCCTGGACCCACTCGGCCGCTGGCTCCTCGCGCGCCCGGCGGTCGGCGATTCCGCCTGGATCGTCGATCTACCGATCAAGCGACACACCGGCATCATCCCAACGCAATGGCAGCCGGACTTGCCGGCGATTTCTCCCGACGGGATGCTGATCTATCGGCGCGGCAAGGACGTCGTGTCGGCGCGGCCAGACTCGTTGAGCGACGTTGGCAAGGTCACGAACGCAGCGGCGGACCTGTGGGTGCTCACATCCTGGCTGCCTCGCGGCGTCGTTGCGAGCCCGGTGAGCGCGGCGTCCGCAGACAGCGGCGC
>QHTW01000203.1:4403-9400 GCA_003220955.1 Gemmatimonadota bacterium
CCGATCACGACGCGATACCCATCGTCGGGATGTTGCGCCGGGTTAGCCGCGCGCGTACTGACGCCGCAACATCCCGACGATGGGTATCGCGTCGTGATCGGTCCGTACGCCACGCGCGAGCAAGCCGAAGCCATCGGCCGCCGCCTGGGACGGCCCTTCTGGATTTACCAACCGGGACAGTGAGCACAGCCCGCCAACTGCCGCTCTCGCGGCTCGGCCACCTGGTTCCGCCCCTCGTGAACGACGCGGCGCTGGTCGGGCTCGTGCCGTTCACGAACGATCTGCCGTGGGCGGCGAAGGCAGCCTGGGACATCGCCCGCATCGCGGCGCGCGACGGGCGCCGCGTCGCCCTCGTCGATCTCTGTCTCGAGCATCCGGCGCTCCATGAAGTCGTGGGGCTGAACGTCACCGAAGGGATCGTGGATGCCTTCGAGTATGGCGTCTCGTTGAACAAGGCGGCGCACGAAATCACCGGCGTGTTCATCATCCCCGCGGGCTCGGACACGGCAAAGCCCGCCGAGGTCTATGCCCACGCCCGCTGGCCGAAGTTGCAAGCCGGCTTCCGCTCCGAGGGTGCGCTGTTGCTCGCCCTGCTCCCGCCAGCTGGTCTCGCGCAGTTCTCTGCGACGCCGGACGGGGTCATCGTGCTCGCGCCTGAGGGCCTCGCGGACTTTGCCATGCCGCATGACGTGCCGCTGCTCGGCGTCGTGCGCGATCGGTGGCTGCCGTCGAGTCCCCGTGTGTCGCCGCCGCCTCTGCCGATCCCGGTTGCGGAGCGGCCACGCCGCGGGCTCCGCGTGGCGCTGGCGGCGCTTGTGGTCGCCGCGCTGGCGGTGGGAGGATGGGCACTGCTCGCGCGAGCGCGCGAGGCGTTTGTGGCACCGCCCGCCGCTCCCCCTCCACCGCCCCCTGCCCCGACGACCGCGACAACCTCCGCACCCTCGACGACCACCACCAAGACTCCCCCGAAGCCGGTCGCCAGCCGTCGCGACACGCTTGGCTGGACCGTCCAGCTCGCCGCCTATGCGTCGCTCGACAAAGCGCTCGCGCACGCGGATCGCTTGGCGGCCGACGCCGGCGTCCCGGCCCTGGTCACGCCGGTGCCGCAGGTCGGGAACGGGCCCATGTGGTATCGCGTGTTGGCCGGTTCGTACGCGACGCGCGCCGCCGCCGGCACCGCGCGCGCGGAGCTGTGGCGTCGCGGAATCACAGCGGAAGGGGTCGGTGACCTGTTGCTCGCGCCGTACTCCTATCACGCGCCGGCCGGCGCCTCGCTCGACCAGCTGCGCCGCCGCGGTCTGCCCGCGGTGCGGTGGTCCACCGGCATCATTCTGCTCGGCGCCTTCGAAGCACCCGAACAGGCGGCCTACACGAAAGCCGCACTCAAGCGCGCCGGTGTGCGCGCGAACCTACTCCCTCGCATGGGGACACCGTGAGACTGAGCAGGCTCGAGCTCTCCGGATTCAAATCGTTTGCCGGATCGGTGGAGTTGCCCTTCGATCAAGGCGTGACCGCGATCGTGGGACCGAACGGGTGCGGCAAGTCGAACATCTCCGACGCGGTCCGCTGGGTACTGGGCGAACAGTCCCCTCGTCTCCTACGCGGCGGAAAAATGGAAGACGTGATCTTCCAGGGATCGACGGGCCGGCGGCCGGTGAACGTCGCGGAAGTGTCGCTCGTCTTCGACAACTCCGACGGCAGCCTGCCGATCGCCTATCAGGAAGTCGTGGTGACACGGCGGCTCTCGCGCTCGGGCCAGAGCGACTACCTGCTCAACCGCTCGCCAGTGCGCCTCCGCGACATCCAGGACCTGCTCCGCGGGACCGGCCTCGGCGCGGACGCCGCGGTCGTCATGGAAGCGAAGATGATCGAGGCGCTCCTGTCGGAAAAGGCCGAAGAGCGGCGCGCGCTGTTCGAGGAAGCGGCCGGGATCGGCCTGTACCGGGATCGCAAGAAGAGCACGGAACGGCGGCTCGAGGAAACGGCTACGGATCTGGGCCGGCTCGAGGACCTGATCGCCGAGGTGCAGACGCAGGTGCGGAGTCTGGCGCGGCAGCGCGGCCGTGCCGAGCGCTACGGCAAGATGATCGAGGAGCGCTTCGGGATCGCGATGACGCTCGTACGGCGCGAGCTCGAGGATTTCGATCTCTCGCTCGGGGCGCTCGGCGTTCGGGCACGCGAGCTGGCGGAAGCGCTGCCGGCGGCGCGGGCGCGACTCAGCGATGCCGAGCACCAGCGCGAAGCGCGCGTGCAGGCGCGGCACACAGGCGAGGCGCGTCGCACGGAAGTCGAGCGTCGCCTCGGTGACGCGAAGCTCGAAGTGGGACGGTTGGAGAACGATCTCGCCCTGGCGGCGGAGCGCCTGAGCAACGCGAGCCAGCGGCGCCAGACGGCGGCGGATGAGCGGGTACAGGCGGAGCGGCGCGCCGCCCAGGCGAGGCGCGAGCACGAGGCTGCGGCGGCTGAGCGCGCGGGTGCCGACCGGAACCTGGCGGCGGTGCAGGGCGAGCTCGACACACGCACCGGCGAAGAGGACACGGTGCGCGGCCGCCTCACGGCGGAGCGGCTTGCGGTACGCGAGCTCGAGGAAGTGCTGCAGCACCGCGCCGAGACGGCGCGCGCGCTCGAAATCGAGGGCGGCGCCCTGGATCGCGAGCGCAGCGAGCTGCGCGAGCAGCTGTCCCTGGCCAGCGACGAGCGGCGGGAGCGCGATGCGGCCGCGCATGCCGCGGCGCACTCGGCCGAGGCAGCGGCGCAGCGCGCGAGCCGCGACGCGCAGGCTGCCGTCCGGGCGGTGGAGATGTTGCAGCACGCACGGCGCCATGTCGCGGCATTGCATGAGCAGGAGCTGAGCGCCCGCTCCGCGCGGCGGCAGGCCGAGGCTGCCCTGGCGCAGCTCGAGGCGCGTCGCGACGCGCTCACCGAGCTCGACCGGGGGCGCGTCGGCCTCGCGCCCGGCGCGCAGGCGTTGCTCAAGGTCCGCGACCATTTCGGCGACGGCGTGCTCGGCCCACTCGCGGATTTCGTGCGCACCAGCCGCCGCGATGCGGCGCTCGCGGAGCGGTTGCTGGGCGAATGGCTGCACGCCGTGTTGGTGCGCGACGCCTCCGTCATCGACGCGATCCGCGCCTGGCATGCGGAATCCCAGCCGGGGCCACTCGTGTTGTTGCCCGCCGTACCGGGGCCGCGTCTCGCCGCCGACGGTCATCCACTCGAGGACGAGTTGCGCGTCGATGGCGCGGCCGCCGCGTGGGTGCGCGCATTGCTGGCCGGCCACGAGGTGATTGGCGCGGGCGCGCTGCGCCGGGCGAACGGCGCCGTGTTGCTCGACAGCAACACACCCACCGCCGGCCCGCTCCAGCGGCGCGCCGAGCTCGAAGCGCTCGCGAAGGAAGTGCGCGATGCCGAGTCGAATCGCGACCGCGCACGGGCGGCGGAGGAGTCCGGTGCGAAGGAGCAGGCGGCAGCGGAGGCCGCGCTGACGGCCGCCGGCCAGGCGGCGGAACAGGCGCGCCACCTGGAGCTCGAAGCCGGCGCGAAGCGGGGTGAAACGGACCGCGGGCTCATTCACGCGCGCCGCCAGGCCGAAGAATCCGCCGCGCAGGTCGAGCGGCTCACCAAGCGCCTCGCCGAGGTCGAAGCACGGCTCGGCGCGGTGCACGTCGAGCTGCAGGAGCGCGAAGTCGAGCGCGTGCGGTCGGCGGAGCAGCTTGGCGCCGAGCGCGCCGGCCTTGCGGATCTGGAGGCACAGCAGGAAGCGGCCCGCGAGCAGCGCGTGCGCTGGCAGGTGGAGGCGGCGCAGGTCGAAGCACGCCTCGCGGCCGCGACGGAGCGCGCCGCGCGCGCGGACGCCGATGCGGCAGCGTCCCGCGAACAGGCCAGTGCGCGAGCCGAGGAAATCGCGCGGATCGAGCACGAGACCGCCGCGCTCACGACCCAGCGCACCCAGTGGGAGGATACGCTGCAGGAGCGCCGCCTCTCGCTGACCGAGCTCGAAGCGGCGGCCACAGACGCTGAGGCGCACGTCGGGATGACCGACGCGGACCTCGGCCAGGCCGAAGGCGCGCTCGATCAGGCGCGCAAAGCCCTCGCGGCCCTGGGTGAGGAAGAGCACCGGCAACAGCTCGAACGCACCGAGATCGAAGGCCGCAAGCGCGGGCTCGTCGAGCGCGTCGAGACGGAATGGCGCAAGCCGCTCGCAGCCCTGCTCGCCGACGCGCCGGAAGTCGCCGGCGATCTCGAGTGGCTGCGCCAGGAGAATGAACGGCTGCGGGGAGCCATCGACGCCGTCGGACCGGTGAACGCGCTCGCGGTCGAGGAGCACGCGGAGGAAACCAAGCGCCTCGAGTTTCTGCAGACCCAGCGCGACGACCTGGTGGCCGCCCGCAACTCGCTCCAGCAGGCGGCGCGTGAAATCGATCAGACCGCCAAAGCGCTGTTCCTCGAGTCTTTCTCGAAGGTCCGAGATCATTTTCGGTCTGTCTTCCAGACGTTGTTTGGCGGCGGCGAATGCGACGTGCGGTTGGCGAACGAGGACGAGCCGCTCGAGAGCGAGATCGAGATTCACGCCGCGCCCCGCGGCAAGCGCACGCAGCGGATTCACTTGCTGTCCTCCGGTGAACGGACCCTGGTGGCGGTCTCCTTGCTGTTCGCGATCTTCCTCGCGAAACCGAGCCCCTTCTGCCTGCTGGACGAGGTGGACGCCCCGCTCGACGACGCGAACGTGGGCCGCTACGTCCGCCTGCTCGCCGAGTTCAAGGACCAGACGCAGTTCATCGTGATCACGCACAACCCGCGCACGATGCAGGCCGCGGACGCGGTCTATGGCGTCACGATGCAGGAGCCCGGCGTTTCAACTATCGTCGGTGTGCGCCTCGGCCATCTGGAACCCGTCTAGCGCACCGTCGCACGCGACGCCAACCTCCTCACGTGCGGCGCTTCATCTGGCTGATCCTGCTGCCTGCTGGGTTGGCAGCGCAGCAACCCGCGGTTTCCCC
>QHTW01000203.1:9482-12149 GCA_003220955.1 Gemmatimonadota bacterium
TGCTGATCGCGTCGCCGCCGCAGCCGCGCGCGTCCGCGTCCGCAGCCGCTGGCTCCACGCCGTCAGCGCCGACGTCCCCGCAACCGCGCTCCGGCAGTTGTTGCGGGACCGCGATCTGAGGCGTGTGCAGCCATTGGGCCGCTTCAAGCTCAAGACTCGACCCGGGCTTCCGGTTCTCGATCTCGCGCCGCGCGTCACGTTCGCACCGGTAGCGGGGCCCGGCGACACGTGCGGCGTGTCACCGGGGGACGATCCGGTGCTGGGCCCGTCGGCCATGCCATATCGCCAGCTGCATTTGCGACCGCTCACCGATCAGGGCATCGACGCGACGGGCGTGCGGATCGCGCTCCTCGATACCGGCTTCGATACCGCGAACCCGGCGTTCAACGGCATCACGATCACCGCGCAACATGACTTCGTGTTCAACGACAGCGTCGTTCGGGATGAACCGGGCAAGGACGTCGCAGGAGCGCAGTCTCACGGGACTTCGACGTGGTCCCTGCTCGCGGGGGATGTCTCGGGCCGACTGCACGGCATCGCCCGGAGCGCTCACTATCTGCTCGCGAAGACCGAGGATATCCGCAGTGAGACGCGCGTCGAGGAGGACAACTACGTCGCCGCGCTCGAGTGGGCCGATTCGATCGGCGTAGACATCGTCTCATCGAGTCTCGGCTACCTCTCCTTCGACAACGGCTTCAGCTACACGCCGTCGCAATTGAACGGCGACATCGCGGTCACGAGCGTGGGCGCCGAGCAGGCCGCGCAGCGCGGCATCCTCGTCGTGACGGCGGCCGGGAACGACGGACCGGGCTTCAGAACACTCTCGACGCCCGGTGACGCCGATTCAGTCCTCACGATCGGTGCGGAGGACTCGCTCGGCACGATCGCGTTCTTCTCGTCGCGCGGTCCGACCGCGGATGGCCGGCTCAAACCCGATTTCACGGCACCGGGCGTCGCCGTGTGTGTGCTCACGGGAATCGGTCAGGTACGGCGGGAAGACGGCACCTCGTTTGCCACGCCGCTGGTTGCCGCGAGCGCCGCGTTGATCAAGCAAATGCACCCGACGCTCACACCGGTCGAGCTGCGGGGCGCCTTCCGTGCTGCGGGGAGCAAGCGCGCGGCACCCGACTCGATCTACGGCTGGGGCCGGCCGGACGTCGCCGCCGCCGCCGTTTTCCCCGCGGGTGTGACGGCGACGGCGCCGCTGCCCGCGGCCGGCCCGCTCGCGACGATCACACCGACATTCACCTGGACCGTGGGCACCGTGCCGCCATCGGCGACGCCGGTGCGTTACCGCGTGCGCGCGAGTCGTGACAGCACGCTCGCGGCTCCGCTCGTCGACACGCTGCTCACGCCGGAGATACTCAGTCTCTCGGTTGCGCTGAAGGCAGGTTCCTTTTTCTGGCGCGTCGATGCGACCGCCGCCAGCGGCGAAACTGCAACGAGTGGGCTGGTCGGTCCGGTGATTGTCCCTGCCTGGGCGACGCTCACGGCACTGAGCAATCCGGCGGGGATGGTCATCGACACGGCACAGCCGACGCTCACGTGGCGGCCGGTCCACGCGTCGAGTCCGCCCGGGCCACTGACGTTCGACCTGGATGTCCAGCGTGTGGCAACAGGCATTACCGATTTCAACGTCGCGAACTTGATCGACACGACTTTTCGTCTTACGCAGCCGCTCGAGCGGAACACGGCCTATCGCTGGTTCCTCACCGTGCACGCCGGACCGGACACGAGCATCATCAAGAGCCAGGGCTCGTTTCTCGTCGTGGACCTGGGCCTGCCGACGTCCACACTGCTCTACCAGAACTTCCCGAACCCCTTCCCCGTCGCCGGCCGGGACTCCACGTGTATCTGGTTCGACCTGCCGATCGCCGGGAGCGTCGAGCTCGACGTCCTAGACCTGCGCGGCAATCCCGTACGCCACTTCGTTCCGGGGCCTGATTTTCCGGGTGTCTTGCCCCCGGGGCGTTATGGGCGCGGCTCCACCGGCGGCGGGATCTGCGATCCCCGCCTGATGTGGGACGGTCGCGCCGATGATGGGCACCCGTTGCCGGCTGGCGTGTATCTCGCCAAGCTCAAGGCGCCAGGATTAATTGTCTTCAAGCGGATCGTCTTTCGAGGAAAGTGAGTATGGAACTCGTCACCGTCGGCACCGGCACGGTCGCACCCTCCGCCCGCCGCACCTGTCCCTGTCATTGGGTGGCGCGCGGGGATTTGCGCATCCTGCTCGACTGCGGCGCAGGCTCGCTGCACCGGCTCGCGGAGTTCGGGCTGCCATGGCATCAGGTGACGCACGTCATCGTGACGCACTTCCACCCCGACCACTGGGGCGAGCTGCCGATGCTCGTGTACGCGCTCAAATACACGACGGAGCCGCCGCGCCGCGACCCCTTTGTCATTCTCGGGCCGCCGGGTGTCGTGCAGCTGCTGCGCACGCTCGCCGAAGGCTACGGCGCCTGGCTGCTCGATCCGGGGTTTCCCATCGGCATTCTCGACGTGCGCGACGGCGAGCCGTTCCCCCTCAACGCCGACGTGAACCTCGAAACGTTCCCCGTCCCACATACGGACGAGAGCGTGGCCGTCTCCCTGGTCGCGCCCGAAGGGCGGCTCGTCTACACCGGCGATACCGGGCCCAGCACCGAGCTGGCACGCTGGGCGACGGGG
>QHTW01000044.1:0-3255 GCA_003220955.1 Gemmatimonadota bacterium
TCGATCTCGCGAATTTCCCCGCGAATCGCGATCAACGCGTCGACGAAGCGATCGAGCTCGACCTTCGGTTCGCTCTCCGTCGGCTCCACCATCAATGTGCCGGCGACGGGGAAGGAGACCGTCGGCGGATGAAAACCGTAATCGATGAGCCGCTTCGCGATGTCCTCCACATCGACCCCGGCAGAGCTCTTGAAGGGGCGGGTGTCGACGATGCACTCGTGTGCGACGAGGCCCTGCTGCCCGGCGTAGAGCAATTCGTAGTGACCGCCTTCCTGCAGCCGCTTCGCGATATAGTTGGCGCTGAGGATGGCGACTTTAGTCGCCAACGTCAGACCACCCCGGCCCATCATGACGATGTAGGCCCAAGAGATCGGCAGGATGGATGGGCTCCCCCATGGTCCCGCCGACACGGTGCCCGCGCTCTCGGCCAGGGGAACGCCGACGTCGATAATCGGATGCGTGGGAAGATGCGGCGCCAGATGCTCGGCGACCCCGATCGGTCCCATGCCGGGGCCGCCGCCGCCGTGCGGAATGCAGAACGTCTTGTGAAGATTGAGATGGCAGACGTCGGCGCCGATGTCGCCGGGCCGGCAGAGCCCGACCTGCGCGTTCATGTTCGCGCCGTCCATGTACACCTGGCCGCCGTGCTGATGGACGATCCTGCAGATCTTCTTGATGGAGGCCTCGAACACGCCGTGCGTGGAGGGATACGTCACCATCAACGCGCCGAGCGTAGCGCTGTACTCTTTGGCCTTGGCCTCGAGATCCGCGACGTCGATGTTGCCGTGCGCATCGGTCTTCACCACGACGACCTGCATGCCCGCCATCACCGCACTGGCCGGATTCGTGCCGTGCGCCGACTGCGGGATGAGGCAGGTGGTGCGATGCGCTTCCCCGCGATGCTTGTGATACGCACGAATCACGAGGAGCCCGGCAAACTCACCTTGTGAGCCGGCATTCGGCTGCAGCGAGACCTTCGCGAACCCCGTGATCTCGGCGAGCCACTCCTCGAGCTGGCGGAAAAGAGTAGCATATCCTTGGGCCTGTGACCGCGGCGCAAACGGATGCAGTCTGTTGAAGCCGCGCCAGGTGATCGGAAGCATCTCGGTCGTGGCGTTGAGCTTCATGGTGCACGAGCCGAGCGGGATCATCGCCGACGTCAACGAGAGGTCGCGATCCTCGAGCCGCTTCAGGTAGCGCAGCATCTCGGTCTCGGAGTGATGCGTGTTGAAGACCGGATGCGTGCAAAAGGGCGTGGTGCGGGACAGACTATCCGGGATCGCCGCCGGGGCCTCGCGCGCGGCGGCACTCTTTTCCGACCCGGCCGCGAACGCGGCGATCAGGTCGGCGATGTCTTCATCCGTCACCGTCTCGTCGAGCGAGATACCGATCCGCGTCTGTGACAGCGTGCGCAGATTGATCTGCCTGGCGCGCGCCACGTCGATGATGCGCGGCAGCACCTCCGGCGCGACTTCGACCGCCAGCGTATCGAAGTAATGAGGGTAGGCGATGCCGTAGTCGAGCCGCTCCAGGGCGGCGGCGAGCGAGGTCGTATACCGGTGGACGCGGCGGGCGATGCGGAGCAGTCCTTCGGGGCCGTGATAGACCGCGTACATCGCGGCGACGACCGCCAGGAGGACCTGGGCGGTGCAGACGTTGCTGGTCGCCTTCTCGCGGCGGATGTGCTGCTCGCGGGTCTGCAGCGCCATGCGCAACCCGCTCCGTCCCGCGCGATCCTTCGACACGCCGATAATCCGTCCGGGCAAATGGCGCTTGTATTCGTCCCGGGTCGCAAAAAAGGCGGCATGCGGGCCGCCGTAACCGAGTGGGACACCGAACCGCTGCGAGTTGCCGACGGCGATGTCGGCGCCCCACTCGCCCGGCGGTGCGAGCAGCGTCAGCGCGAGGAGATCGGTCGCGACGGTGACCAGCGCTCCGCCCGTGTGCGCCGCTTCGCAGACCGCGCGGTAATCCCGGATCGCGCCGTCGGTCGCGGGATACTGGAGCAGCGCCCCAATCACACGTGCCGGAAATTGGAACGTACCAGGGTCGGCGACCACGATCTCGATGCCGCGCACTGCGGCGCGCGTGCGCACCACCGCAATGGTCTGCGGGTGGCAGTTCGCGTCCACCAGGTACACCAGTTTTCCCTCATGTTTCGAAACCGCTTCCGTCAGGTGCATTGCTTCAGCGGCGGCCGTGGCTTCGTCGAGGAGTGAGGCATTCGCGATCTCGAGTCCCGTCAGATCCGCGATCATCGTCTGGAAGTTCAACAGCGCCTCCAGCCGGCCCTGCGCGATCTCGGCCTGGTACGGCGTGTACGCCGTGTACCAGCCGGGATTCTCCAGGACGTTGCGCTGAATCACGGTCGGCGTGATGCAGTCGTGGTAGCCCATGCCGAGATAGGACCGATAGACCTGGTTCTGCGCGGCGAGCAGTCGGAGCTCCTCGAGCGTTTCCTGCTCGGTCCTCGCCTCGGGAGTGCGCAACGGCGCCCGCATCCGGATGTCGGCCGGGACGACGGCGTCGATGAACGCGTCGAGTGACTCGTAGCCGAGCGCGCCGAGCATCGCCGCCTGGTCCTCGGCGGATGGGCCGATGTGTCGGTGCTGAAACAGGTCGCGATCGCTGTGCATCGTCATGAGAGCGTGTAGGACTCCCCGGGCTTCAAAATCGTGACGGCGGCCGCATTCCCGACGCGCCGCCGGAACTCCTGCGGGTCGGCCTTGATCAGATCCCAGGTGTTGTAGTGCATTGGAATAACGCTTTTGGGTTTCACGAACTCGACGGCGCGGACGGCATCTTCGATGCCCATGGTGAAGTTGTCGCCGATCGGCAGCAGCATGAGGTCGATGCGCCCCGCCAGCAGCTGCATCTCGAGCGTCAGCGCGGTGTCACCGGTGTGATAGACCGACTTGCCGCCGATCGTCACGACGATACCGGCGGGATTGGTCGTGTACCGGCCGGTCTCGTCCCCTTCCACCCGGCCCCCGTGAAACGCGGGGACGAGCTTCACGCGTCCAAATGGAAACTCGTGCGCCCCGCCGATGTGCATCCCGTGGGCCGTGGCGCCTTGATCGGAGCAGAACTGGGCCAGCTCGTACGTGGCGACGATCGTCGCGTGGTGTTTTTGCGACAGGGCGACGGCATCCCCGAGGTGGTCACCATGGCCGTGAGACAGGAGGATGCCGTCGAGATGGGGCAGCTTATCGGGTCCGATGTCGGCGGAGGGATTGCCGGTGAGGAAGGGGTCGA
>QHTW01000044.1:3493-23234 GCA_003220955.1 Gemmatimonadota bacterium
TTGATCTCGAGGATCGTGCCGCCGACCGGGGAATACAGTTCTGACACGGCCTTCACCGCCTCGATCGTCCCGAAGACGTCGCGCTGCTTGAATCCGGCAGACGCCTTGGGCAGCTCGACAAACACCACATCTCCCAGTTCGCCCTGAGCGTAATCGGTGATCCCGACTTCGACGACCTGTGGATCACGACTTTCGCGGACCCACTCGTGATCCTTCGTATAACGAAGCTCTTTGGGAATGCTGGACATGGGACCGGAGCCTACACCAGGTCCGCTCGGGGCGCCAGTCCTGCGCCGTCTTCTTCACTCAGTGATACGCGATCGTGGCCCCAAGGCCGCAGGTCGAGCCGCACCGCGATTGGATCGGGGTCGGGCGAGAGATGATAGAGGCGACAGGGCCGGGGCGGCACGGCCGCGTCCCAAGCCGCGCGGGCGCCCTCGGCCGCCGCAGCCGTCGCGACGATCGAAAGCGGCGTGATGCTCTTCAACGTCTTCCCGAGTGTCTTGGGGGTCGTCTGCTCGATCCGCATGCCGGCGTCGGTATAGCGGCGCGCGATCGCCTTGAGGACGGGTGCTGCGGCATCTTTCGCGTCGACGGCGCAGAGCACCAGCGTTTGGCCGGGTTCCTCGTTCCGCACGCCGGCGCGAGCCGCCCGCCGGCGCAGCTCCGCGAACACATGCTGCGCGCGCTGCTCCAGCTCGGCCAGCGTCCCCGAGTTAGTGATGACGTGGTGACTCTGCGGCCGTTTGCGGTCGGCCGGCATCTGGGCTGCGATGATGCGATCGGCTTCCTCGTTGGAAAGGCCGCGCAACGTCCGCAGCCGCGTGCGCCGGAGCGGTGTGGGGGCGTCGACCAGCACGACCGCATCGAATTGCGCCGGATCCAGAACCTCGAAGAGGAGCGGTATGTCGTTGATGACGATGGCGTCGCCGCGCTCCTGTGCGACGCGCTGCAGCTCGAGCCGGCGCTGCTGCACGGCAGGATGGACGATCGCATTGAGGGCGGCCAACGCGGCGTCGTCGCCCATCACCTTGGCACGCAACGCCGCCCGATCGAGACCACCCTGGGCGAGCACGTCGGCGCCGAAGCGGCCGGCGATCGCGGCGAGCACCGCGCCTCCGGGCGCCTGCGCCTCGCGGGCGAGCACGTCGGCGTCGATCACGGTCGCGCCCCACTTCTTGAAGAGCTCGACCACGGTCGACTTGCCCGAGGCGATATTGCCCGTCAGTCCGACGTTGAGCATCTAGACGTTGAGCATCTAGAGGAGTGCTGTCTGGTCTTCGTCTTGCCTGGGAACGCGGTGACAATGCCTGCACCGGGCTTCATAGCTCTCCCTACCGCCCACCATGATGATCGGGCTGTCCCACAGCGCCGGCTTGCCGTTCACCAGACGCTGGTTGCGGGTCGCCGGGCCGCCGCACACCACGCAGATCGCCTGGAACTTGTCTACGACCTCAGCGACGCACATCAGGATTGGCATCGGGCCAAAGGGCAGGCCCCGGAAATCGACGTCCGTCCCGGCGAGGATCACCCGGACACCCCTGTCGGCGAGGTGGTTTGCCAGATCGACGATCCCGTCATCGAGGAATTGGGCCTCGTCCACGGCGACGACTTCCGTGGTGTCA
Source organism: Gemmatimonadota bacterium (assembly GCA_003220955.1). Lineage (GTDB taxonomy): Bacteria > Gemmatimonadota > Gemmatimonadetes > Gemmatimonadales > GWC2-71-9 > 20CM-2-65-7. Next base: position 5,119 of record QHTW01000044.1, read on the forward strand.
CAGAGCCGGCGCGCGATCTCTTCGGCCGAGTCCACCGGCTCGGCCTCGACGGTCACGCCGTCATGCGACGACACGGAAAAGAGCCCAGCGTAGCGCGCATCTAGGTGCGACTTAAAGACTTGCACTTGCTTGCGAGCGATGACCGCGCGGCGAACGCGACGGATCAGTTCTTCGGACTTGCCACTGAACATCACGCCCGAGATGACTTCAATCCATCCGGGACGGGTGGGTTGCTGGAACACTTAGGTCCTCACGAATCACGTCGGCACGTCTGCACGATGGGACGAGCGGGTCGAACGCTAGCGAGGGTCGCCTTTTCGGGCAAACGTGCCGACGAGCCGACGTGACCCCAGAAAGTCCAGCAATCTTGCGGATTTTTGGGGGATATCCCATAGTTCTTCAGTATTCATGCGGGTTTCCGCGCCCCCCTTCAAGGAGATCGCAGTGAACAAGGCAGAACTCACCTCCGCGCTGGCGATGCGCACCAAGATGTCGAAGGCCGATGCGACGCGCACCGTTGAGGCACTCTTCGACGACAAGGGCATCATCGCCACGGAGTTGAAGAAGGGCTCCAAGGTGCAGATCACCGGCTTCGGCAATTTTGAAGCGCGCAAGCGTGCAGCGAGAATGGGTCGCAATCCGAAGACAGGCGGCGTCATTCAGATCAAGGCGTCGATCGCGCCGGCGTTCCGCGCCGGAAAGCAGCTCAAGATGGCGGTGAACGGGAAGAAGTAGTTGCTCGGTCGGTCATGATGAAACGGGCCGCCCTGTCGGGCGGCCCGTTGTCAGAGGCGGACAAGAACGGCGACAAAATTCGCGGCCTCGTCGTTGCCGTCGCCATCGAAATCCCACTCGGATGCATCGCTGCTCAACGCTAGCGTCTCGCCGGCGAGGCGATAGACGACGGCGTCCGGCGGACCATCCTGGGCGTGTAGTGCCAGGCGATCGCCGTCGACGGCGACCGCGCCGCCGATACTACGGCTCTCCCGACCGGCCGAGCTCCAGGTCAGGACGTAGGCCTCCTCCGAGAGACTCAGTGTCACTGTGGCGCCGAGTGAGCAGACGACATCGACGACGGCCTCGGGCTGCGTACGACTGGTGTACTGCCAGCGCGTCGCAGACCAGCTGCCGAGCAGCGCCGTGTCCACCGGCCCCCGCTGGCCGGCGGTTCGTCCCGCTGCGGCACCGGCGGTCGGATCGTGGTCTCGTCGGAGTCGCACGCCCTATCCTTGGGTGAGGGTCGTCATGGTGCGCGGATTTGCCACAACCGAATCGCGCCATCCGCCCCAGCCGTCACGAGCTGGTGACCGCCGGGCGCGAGTGCCATCGCCGCAATCGACTGCGTATGTGCGGCAACAGTCTGCAGCGGCTGACCGCTCGCGACGTCGAAGAACTGCAACCGGCCATTGTACGCGCCCGCCGCGAGCGTACGGGAATCGGTAAAGGCAACGGCGTAGATCGCCCCCTGGCCGCCGCTCATGCTGCGAACTTGCGTGCCGCTCCAGGGATCACCGATTCCGATGGTCATGTCGGCGCTGCCGGTGGCGATGGTCTTGCCGTCTGGCGCCCACGCCAACGCCTTGACGTATCCTTGGTGCAGCCGGAGCGATGGGAGCTCCGCGCCGCTGCTGACGCGCCACAGGCGCACGACAAAGTCACCGCTGCCACTTGCGAGCAGCTGACCGTCCGGCGAGAACCCCAACGCGCTTACCCACCGCTGGTGCCCGATGAGCGTGCGCAGCGGCGCTCCCGACCGGGCATCCCATAACCGTACCGCGCCGTCACCCGAACCGGCGGCGACGATCCGTCCGTCCGGAGACCACGCGACGCAGAACACCCAGCGATCCGCGCCCGTGAGCACCTGGCGGGCTTCGCCGGTTGCGACGTCCCAGATCCGCACCGTGTTGTCCGCGCTTCCCGATGCGATGGAGCGCCCATCGGGGCTGAAGACCAACGAGGTGACGCCGCTGTCGTGCCCGGCGAGGGTCCGTTCCAGCAAGCCGGTATTGACGTTCCACAGCCGGATCGCGCGATCTTCGCCCGCCGCAGCGATGAGCGAGGCTCGGTTTGGCGCGAACGCGACCGCCGTCACGCCGCCGCTCGGATCGCGCAACGTCCGCAGTGCGCCACGATCGACGACGTCGCGGGCGGGGGGGAGCGGCGCAACGGCAGCGCCACCCGGTGTTGTCACCGCGAGCGACGCGGTGGGCTTGCTGCCGGTAGCGACCGGATGCGAAGGCTCCGGACGCGGGGCGGGCGGGGGGGGCGCAGCGACCGGCTGCTTCGTCGCCTCCCCGCCACTCCTCCCGAATCCCAGCGCGCGACTGTAGCTCCGGGCCGTGACTTCGTTGAACGTCCCGATCGCCGTCGCGACGATGCCGAGCGACAGAAACACCTGAAACCAGGGCGATGCCGCGGCTGACCGCACGCTAGTTTCCGGCCGCGGTCCATGTGAGCATGGCGATCTTTCCGGCTTGACCGCTCGCGAGCAGAGTCCATCCGGAGCCCGAGATCAGCAGCATGGTGCCCAAGTCATCGACCTTCCAGCCACGCTTGCTACTCAGATCCTTGAGCGTGGAGAGCTCGTCCTCGATGCGGATTCCCTCGAATCCGCCGGCTTCGCGCGCGATCGCGACGACGCCCGATACGGATCGATGCCCATCGAACGTCACGCCGAGCGTCCGGCCGCGGAACGCCCACGTTTCTCCGCCGTCGGTTGACGGTGCGCGGCCAACCGGATCGCCGAGCTTGCGGCGCACGTCGTCCTGCGACATCCCGATGCGAATTCCCTCGAACGTCGCCTCACCTGATTGACCCGAGGCTGCGGGAGAAGGGGCCGGGGCGGCGGCGGGGGCTGTGTGAGACGCGGCAGCGACGGTCGCAGTGCCGTTCAGCTTGTCCCGCTGCTGGCACGAGAGCGAGGCGCCGAGATCGCATCCCTTCGTGTAGTAGGAAAGCGACCGAGCGATGTCCTGCGTGACACCGGTGCCGTTTTGATACATGACGCCGAGCATCGAGCACGCATTACCGACGCTCCCGACGCAGGCCTTTTCGAGTGCTGGGGCCGCCTGCCCCATCTTTACGGGATCGGAGCCGTCGCCGGCGATGTACAGTGCGACGGTCCAGCAGTTATCGCCATCGCCCCGCTTGCATCCAGCTTCTTCGTCCGGCGTCGGGCGGCGCCCCGTCGGGCTGTAGGCCGGATCCTGCAGCTGCGTGACGCGCGTGCAACCCGGTTCAAAGCCGGCGCTGCATGCCCTTTGAAAGAGTCCCTTGGCGCGGGGCAGGTCGTTGGGAAAGCTCAATCCAGTCGACACCGCCGTCTGGAAAATGCCCCCGAGGGCAAAACACGCCTTGCCGACGCCGCCGTCGCACGCCTTGGTGAAGAAGGGCATGGAACGCTCCACGTTGGGAGCGTTGTCCATGTTGCCGAGGTAGTGCATCCCCACCGTGAAGCAGGCCTGCGTGTCTCCGCCTCGACAGGCCTGCTCCTCCGGGCTCTGCGCGGCAACTGGCGACGCGCTCAGCAGCAGCGCGATCGCGGAGATTGTGGACCAACCGACCAAGCGGGACATACCGGGCTCCTTTTTCTTAGCGTGACTTGTCACGACGCTGAGCGACGGTGAGCGCACCGTCAGACGAAACTCCGAGAGTCACTTGTTGCGCCCCGGTCTGGCGGGCCTGCAGGATCGCGTCGGCCGTGGCGGTCTGGAGATAGGAGGCGAGCTGTCGCACGCCGTAGGCGCGGAACTCCTCGTTGCGCTCGACGGCGCGCAGAATGATTTCGGGAGCGGTGTACGCGACCTCGATGCCGTATTCGCGCCAATGCTTCGCCAGCTGCAGGCAGGCCACTTCAGCCACGTGGAGCGGCGGCAGCTCATCCATGAACTGGATGCCGCTCCACCGCGCCAGAAACGCCTTGTCGAATCCGGCGGCTTCGGCCAGCGCGTCGCGGCTGCGTCCCAGCCACCGCGCCGCGTCGGGAGGGGTCGATCCTGATCCCCGGGGCTCGCACAGTGCGCGCAACGCTTCGACGCCGGAGTTGGACGTGCCGAAGAACAGACAGCCACTGTCGACGGTGCGGCCCGAGCTTTTTTCGCGGCAGCGGGCCGTATCCAGGATGTCGTACAGGCAGTGGTGAATATCGGGATGGCACTTCTCCAGCTCATCCAGCAACACGAGCCGGTAGGGATGCTCGAGAATCGGCCGGGTGAGCGTGCCGCCGACTTCATATCCCGGCATCCCTGGCGGCGGGCCGATCAACGTGTAGACGTCGTCGGGATGCTTGTACTGATTCATCCGCAGGATGACCGGCTCGACATTCGGGAACAGCGCCTGACCGAGGAGCTGCGCGAGGAATGTCTTCCCTGTTCCCGTGGGTCCCACGAGCAGAAACGCGCCGAGGTGCCGGCCCGGCTTGGCAAGCCGGAGATTGCGCTCGAGCTCCGCCATGACGGCATCGATCACGCGGTCATGGCCGCGGACGTTATCCTTGAGCCAGGGAATGAATTGCGCGACCGGCGTGGCCATCAGCCGGCCGTAGTCGATGGGGCCGGCCGCGCCGCGCCGGCGCCGCTCTTCACGCCGCGTCGAGACGGCGACGCTGCCCAGGCCCACGAGCGCGACGCCGAGCATCGCGGGCGCAAACCAGATGCTTACGCGATTCAGTCCGATGACGGCGCCGCTCAGCGACAGCACCACCGAGATCAGAATGAAGGGATGGATCTGGCCTTTCACCGGACTACCACGGTCCATTCTTCCCGATCGCCGACGTTCATCACCCGACTGCGGATTTCGCCCTGCGACGAGGCCGCGCCAAACGTCACGCCACCGCCACCCCCATCCCGCTCCGCGACCACCTGCAACAGGGCGGGCGTGCCGATCGGAAGGGCGACGGTGAGCTCGGTTCCCGCGTTCTTCAACTCGAGATCGCCGAACGGCACACCGTCCAGCCCAACCCACACCACGTCACCGTCCTCGGCCATGTTGTCGAGGACCCGCAGGCGGAAGATCCCGCGCTGCCCGCCGCTCAATGCCTTCCGGATCGGCGGCGTGGCGTATGCGAGGACGTGCGCCGCGCGCTGCCGCACCGCCGGTGCGGCGTTCGGGAGCGCGTTCTCGACCGCGCGCCGGATGCGAACGCGGTCCGCATCGGTCGGATTCGCGGTCAGCTCCGGAATCCGGCCGCTGGCGAGTGCCGTCAGGGCCGCCGTAGTTGCCTCGCGATCGAGGTCGGACGACCCGACGAACAGGACGCGCTCGTCTGTCTGGGTCGCGACGGCACGCGGCCGGGCAGCCCCTCCGCTCGAGGAGCCGCGACCGATGAGTGGGATACCAACCGCTGCGGCGATCGCTGCCGCGGCAACGGCGATGGCGATCAACCAGAGGCGGCGGGAACCGGCACCTCGTCCCGTGGTCTCGCCTGCCAACGGCGTGTACGCCACCGCCTGACGCGAGCCATCGGAGAGGAGCGGCTGGCCACCGCCGGTGATGGGACGCATGGCACCGGTGGCAGCGCGGAGCGAGGGTTTCTCTTGCTCAGGCTGTGGCATTCGAGTCTCCTGGGTTAGCCGGAGCGGCAGGTGGATCGGCCCGCTGGACGGCTGCGTTGCCGTCGGCACCCATGCCTACGGTCACCGTCTGCGCCCCGCCGTCTTTGGCCTGGGCGAATTCGGGCGCGAACATGTCGAAGACGATCCGGTCGAGCTCGCGAATTCCGAAGCGGCTGATTTTCTGATTGGCGAGCAATGCCCGCATGATCAGCTCGGGAGCGACAAACGACACCTTGAGACCGTACTCGCCTCCCAGCTTCGCGAGCTTGAGGAGCGCGATCTCGGCGATCACCATCCCCTCGAGCGGCTGGAAGACGTACACGCGGTCGATGCGTCCCAAAATCTCCGGGCGGAAGACTTTCGTGTCGGCGAGATACCCCTTCACGGCATTCAACATCTCGTGGTAGTCGGAGACGTCGTGCTGGATCTTCCCGATCTCTTCGGCGTGCGCATTGCTCGTGAGGATGATGATCGTCTGCGTGAAATCGACCGTCTTTCCCGACCCCTGCTCGGTCAGCCGCGCCTCGCCCATGAGCTGCAGGAAGAGATCGAATACCTGCGTGTACGCCTTCTCGATTTCATCGAACAGAATGATCCGGCGCGGATTGGAGATGACGGGGCGGGTGAGCTGCCCGCCGAGATCGGCGGAGACATATCCCTGCGGCACGCCGATCAGCCGCGACTTCGCTTCGGGACCGGTGAATTCCGAGCAATCGAAGCGGAGCATCGCTTTCTCGTCGCCGTACAGAAATTCGGCGATGGCTTTCGCCAGTTCCGTCTTCCCGGTTCCCGTGGGACCGAGAAACAGCAGATTGCAGATCGGCCGGTCCTTCTGTTTTTTCGCCATCTGCAAGCGGATCAGCCGGGCGACGTTTTCGAGAATCGGATCCTGGCCCTTCACGCGCGACCGCATGTGCGCGAAGAGCGCGGCTTCGTCGACCCGGCCGGTGCCCGTCTCGGACGCCTTCTTGTCCAGCATCGTCTTCAGCTGGTCCCAGTTTGTCAGTCCCCGGAGATCGGACATGTCGCTGGCCCCCCCTCTACTGCTTTACCAGCCACCGCGCGGCGCGGAGGTTGCTCGACGTGGTGATGGATTGCTGTCCCGCGACGTACGCCTGCATCTGCCCGTCGGAGCCCTGGAAGAGCTGGCTGACGGCGTTGGCACGTGCCGAAACAGAGTTCGGCGCCCGCGCCAGCACGAGCGCAGGGACAGCCACATCCCCCTTCCAGATGAAGGCTTGAGCGAGCGTGTTGGTCCCGGCGCCCCAACCACCCGTTATCCATCCGGCGTTGTTGACATCCGACGCTTCGCTCGCGACCAGGGTGCTCGCCGGCACACCCGGAATGCCGGTCCGCAAGGCAAAGCCATTCGGCCAGCGCTCTGCCAGATGCCTGATGTTGTTAATCGACGAGACGTACGACTCGGTCCATCCCACCGCGACGCCGTTGTCATTGACGGCGGAGGCCAGCGATTGCGACAGGCCGACGTTGATGGTCGAGGGTACAGACGCGGCTCCGAGATCGCCGACGGCCGCCCCCGCGGCGGCGTTCGCGGGCAGCAGACCAGCATGAGCGATGTCGGCATTGTTGAAGCACTGGAATCCGCAGACGTACCCCTGCACCACGGTCGACTGGCCGGTCATGCGGCCCGACTCACTAATCCCCCAGACAACGCCACCCGGCCCGGTCCATGTGCTCGACCAGCGGAAGGTGACGGGAGTGCTGGTCGGCGAATTCCACCGCGCTCCCGAACCGGCCCAGGTGAGGGCCCCGTTGCCGGCGAATGCGTAGCTGCGTGGCGCAGACCCCACGATGACGCCGTTGTCGTTGATGTTGCGGGCACTCGTGCCGAGTTGTGGCACCCCTCCTGTCCCGAGCGGCGGGTTCGTGATGTTGGCCAGAACCTGAAGCGCGCCGCCTGGACCCTGCCAGAACACGGCGCCGGTCTTCGTACTGCCGCGGGGGAAGATGCAGGTCCCGACGATGTCGCTGTGGGAGTTGATGGCGTACGGCGTGCAATGCACCGCATCGGACTCATCCAACTCCGTGGGTGCGTGGGTTACGTCGCCGTCCCAGTAGAACGCGCGGTCGTGAAGCGCGCCCTCGAGGCGCTTGCAGGCGATGACCATTTCGCCGTGGACGTTGACGTCCATGGCGCGCGATGTCTGGCAGGCTGCCGGGTGTACGATGCATCCCGTCGCGTCGCAGTCAGGTCCACTCGGGGGTGGCTCGTCGGGCGGAGGCGGCGGCGGCAGTTTGACCTCGACCGGGAAACTTCCGGTCAGCGTGCCGACGGTGAGATGAATCGTCGTCGTGCCGGCGGCGACGGCTTTGATATGGCCGTCGGTGGTGACGGAAACGATGTTGTCGTCTTCGGTCGACCAACTGCGGCAGCCGCCGAAGGTCTCGGCCGTGATCCCCACGCCACTGTAGGAGCCGGCGAGATTTGCTTCGTCGTCCGGTTCCAGCGAGAGACTCGTGGCGTTCGGGTCGGCAGTCGGAGCGACGGTGATCGCGTCGCCGCTATTGAACACCAGCACGCGCGTCACTGTGCTCAATCCCAGCAGCGAGGCACCGATCGTCGCGAGCCCGCGGCCCATTCCGCCGAGCACGCCTGCGCTCGGATCCACGGCCGCAATGGCGTCATCGGAGCTACTGTAGTGAGTCCGCGGGGTGCGCGTGATCGGTTGGTGCGCGGCGTCGAACGCCGTCGCGATGATCGTCACCGACGATCCGATCGCGAGCGAGCCGCAGGACGTCGCGAAGGCGAGTGATACGGGCGGCTCGTAAATCGTGTAAAGCGCGCTCGCGCTGCGGCCACGGTATGCCGCGGTGAGTGTTCCGTTCCCCGGCGAGACCGCGGTCAGCGTACCCGAGCCGAATGTGGCGTTGGCCGGCGCCCCACTCGTGGACTGGATCGACCAGCCAGGCGTCGCGTCGGGCACCGGCGCGTCGTGCAGGTCGTAGATCGTGGCGACGACGCCCTGCGCGTCGCCGACTTCCATGAAGATGGGCGACGGGGCGATCGCGATCCGTCCCGCGATTCCTGTCTCGGCGCGGAACTTGATGGGGAGGGTTCGCCCGGAGAGCAGGGGGATGTACTCGTTCGTGCTGATGTTGCGGAGGTCACCACTCCGGTTCACCACGTCGACATCGGCAAATCCCAGAGGCAATCCCCCGGCGTTGACGAGGATGCGGTAGTTCTTCAACGGATCGAGCGAGAAATCCGTCGTCTGCCAATTCACATGGTACTGTTGATCGTCGACGTCGACGCCTATGGTCTCGCCGCCGGTCCCCGTTGTCATCGTGTATCGGGCGATTTCGGTCACGCACGAGTTCGCCCATTCGCAGATGACGACCTCCGGTGACAGCGTCGCATCGAATGTTCCGGAATACGCGATGTCAGGGAGAATTGGTGGCCGGAAATAGAACCCCGCGATCCCATTCGCATCGCGAGCGCCGTCGCTGATCGACGCCAGCAGGTTTCCCGTAGTCGGCTTCACCGGATTTTCGGTGCAGCCGCTGATCATCGCGAGCGCGCACCACAGCGCGCCGACATACAGTTCCGCTCTCTTCATAGCAGTCTCCCGGTCGAGCCTTTCGAGGCGGTGCAGGGGCCTCTCCCTTGTCAGGCCGTCATTCGGGCGCTAACTCTGAACACGCTAGTGAGGGGGGCTTACCCGCCTTTCCATCCCGCTCTTACGGCCGGAATAAGACCCGCAACCGATTGGGGGCTCGTTGCTTCGCCTGACGACACTCGGGGCGATCGATCTGCGCGACCGCCGGGGCCACCCCGTCCGCGAGATTCTTAGCCAGCCCAAGCGCATCGCGTTGCTTGTGTATCTCGCCATGGAGAGCGGCAAGCTCGGGCCGAGCGTCCCGCGCGACCGCCTGCTGGCGCTGTTCTGGCCGGAATCGGACGCCACGCATGCGCGCAACACGCTGTCGCAGGCGCTGCATCACCTGCGGCAGGCACTCGGCACCGATGTCATCGAAAGCCGCGGCTCGATCATGGTGGGTGTACGGGCTGATCAGTTGTGGTGTGATGCGACGGTTTTTCTGGAAACAGTGGAGCGCGGCGATGTTGAGCTCGCGCTCGATTTGTATCGGGGAGAATTCTGCCCGACGCTGTTCACGAACGGGGCACCGCAGCTGGAGCAGTGGCTCGATGCGCAGCGTCGCGAACTTCGCGGCCGAGCGCTCGCCGCGGCGAGGAAAGCGGCCGAGCAGCTGGCGGATCGTGGCGATAAGGCGGGCGTTGTGCGCACCGCGCGCCGAGCGCTGGCCTTGCGACCCGATGATGAAGCCGACGTCCGGGCAATGCTGGTCCTGCTTGAGCGGGCCGGTGACGTCTCGAGCGCCCTCATGGCCTATCAGGATTACGTGAAGTGGCTGCAGGCGGAGCTGGAGGCCGAGCCGGCGCCGCAAACCACGCGGCTGGTCCAGGCGATGCGACTGCGGCGCGATGTGGACTCAGGCGCTGACGCACCTCCCGCTCCCCTTCCTCCTCCGCAGCATCCATCCGTCGTCGCTCCGCCGGTCATCCCGAAACAACGCGACTGGCGCCTGCGTCCCGCGTTGCTGGCCTCCCTCTCGCTCGCGTTGCTCACGCTTTCCGGCATTGCCTACGACCGCCGGGAAGGCCGCGCGAACCCGGCGAACAAGACGATCGCTGTCTTCCCGTTCGCGGTGCATGGCGGAGAACGGCATGCCTATTTGCGCGAAGGCATGGTCGACCTGCTGAGCGCGAAGCTGGACGGCGCCGTCGGCCTGCGCGCGATCGATCCTCGCAGCGCGATCGCCAGCGTCCGATCGGACTCCGCGGGTGCCCCGGACGCCGCGGGACTGGCACGCGCCGCCCGGCAGCTGGGCGCGAGGTGGTATGTCACCGGGGACGCGGTGCCGGTTGGTGGTCGTCTCCAGATCAACGGGGCGCTCCACGATGTCAGTGGAAGACTGCAGGCGATCGCGACGGCGAGCGTGTCGGGGGACACCACCACGTTGTTCGAATTGGTTGACGATCTCACCGGGAGACTGCTGGCCGGCCTGATGCGCGGCCGTGACACTGCGCTGACGCGCCTCGCGGCGGTGACGACGCGTTCGCTGCCGGCGCTGAAGGCGTTTCTCGATGGGGAGCGCAATGTGCGCTCCGGCCGCGACGCCGAGGCCGCGGCGGCATTTCGGGATGCGGCACAGCTGGACACCACGTTCGCGCTGGCGCAGTACCGGCTCGCGATGATGGCCACCTGGGTCAGCGTGCGCGATGCGCCGAGTCCCAAGATCTCGGCGGCGCTCGCCGCGCGGCACGCGGAGCATTTGACGCCACTGGTCCGGGACCTGCTGGCCGCGTACGGCGCCTATCAATACCCGCATCCGGACGACGCCGAGCGGATGTACCGCATGCTCAGCGAGTCGCATCCTGAGAATGTCGAGACGTGGATGATGCTGGGCGAGACGCTGTTTCATTTCAACTGGTTGCGGGGGCGCTCCGCGCACGAAGCACGCTCGTCGTTCGAGCGCGTGCTAGCGCTCGACTCGACCAACGCGCACGCGGCCATCCATCTCGCGCGATTGGCCGCGGCCGAAGGTCGCACGGGCGACCTCGATGACCTGGCTCGGCGGTATTTCGCAATGCACCAGGAGGCCGACCGGGTGCTCGAGATGCGCGCGCTGCAAGCCTACGCGCACGACGACCCCACGCTGCGCGCGGCCGTGGCCGCCGCCCTCCCGCAGGCTGATGAATTCGTCCAGGCCTCGGTGCTCCAGGATGCGCTGGCTTACACGCACAACCTGCCGCGCGCCGATGAGCTCGCCGATCCCTATGTGACGGCAGCCGGTTCGACCGTGGCGATGATCCGCTACGGGCAGCGAATGCTGTCGGATGTCGCGCTCGCGCGCGGGCGCTGGGGCCGCACGGCCGCCGTGAAACGCCTGGGATCGGCGTTCGATGGCGACTGGTTCGCCGAGACGGCCGCCCTCGTGGCCGCCGACCCCTTCTTTCCCGTCGCCCATAGCGAAATGATCGCCCGACGCGACAGCGTGATCGCGCGCCAACCATACCCCATGCAGACCTATATCACGCGTGCGCCGGCGGTCGATCTCGGCGATGCGATGCGGACGTACCTACTCGGCCTGCTCAGTGCACGCCTCGGTGATACTGTCCAGGCCCGTCGGTACGTGGCGGAACTCGCTGCTGCTCGTGACGACCAAGCCGCACCCGCCATGCAGGCGCTCGCGCACGGCGTGCGAGCGGAGTTGGCCCGAACACGAGGTGATTTACGGCAGGCGCTCGGCGAGCTCGAAGCGTTCGATGGCGCCGCGGCCGATCGCGGGTTCTGGCAGCTGGGCCACTGGGGCCAGCATGAACGGTTCCTGCATGCCGAGCTGCTGCTCGCGCTCGGCCGGGACGCCGAAGCGCTTCCCTGGTACGACACCTTTACGCTCTTCGACCTCCCCTACTTCGCGCCGGCGGACCTGCGTCGGGGCGAGATCTACGAGCGCCAGGGAGATCGCGCGCGCGCGCGCGTGTATTACAGCCGCGCGGCGCAGATCTGGGACGGAAGCGACGCGGAATTCCAGCCGTTGCTCGCGCGGGCGCGCGAGGGATTGCGGCGGGTTAGCTCCGATCCGGTCGCGCTGTCACCCGCCGGCCGCGAATCGACACCCCGCTGAGTCGTCGCTCCGCCTGCTCGACCGCGGGTGAGGCAATCTCGACGAGCGAAAACGTTTCGCGCACGTCGATCTTTCCGATTTGACCTTTCTGCAGCCCCGCTTCCTTGATCAACGCGCCAACAAGATCCTTCGCGCTCGCGCGATCCTTTCGGCCCACCGATACGAAGAGCCGCGACCAGCCAGCCTGCGGTGCCTCCGCCGGGGCGGTGCCTGCCTCAGACGGCTGGCGGCTGAGGGCCAGTAACGCGCCGGCCACGAGCGCGGGATCATGCTCTTCGAAGAGCGGCGCCAGCGCAGCGAGCTCCGCGTCGACGGAACCGTGCTCGAGCCTCGCAGCGATCTGCGTGCGGAGCGCCGCGTTCCGATCCTGCGCCCGTTCGGCCGTCGGGGACAGCGGTAGGGGCGTAAGCACCGCGATGGAGCGGAGATAAGGGACCTGCGCGGCGAGCGCGAGCACGACCGGCTGGCCTGCGCGCGAGGCGACCAGCGCCTGCATTTCGTCGCGCGCCGGCAGCGTCGCGGCGACGACGACATCCGCGTCCTCCGGGATCGCAACCGGACCGCCGTTCCAGACATAGGGGCGAGCCGCGCGAACCGCGTCGAGGACATCGCGTACTGCCATCGCGCGACGCGACGCCGAGGTGACCACGTATCGTGCCGAGCCGACGGCACTGAGCGGATTGCCATCGGGATCGAGCGGCAGGTTGCCGATGATCTCTGGGCGACGCGCATGACGCTCGTAGAATGCGTCGAGCGCTGATGGGTTCCAGCTGAGAATGACGCGCCGAGCCTCCGGCGCTTCGGCGAGCAACGTGTCGAGCTCGGCCGCAAAGCCCTCGGGCCAGGCGAGGACGATGGTTTGTACGGACTCGAGCTTGAGGGCGGCGCGAGCGACGAGCGCGGCGAGATCGGCGGGGGATCCGGCGAGCACGCCGACGCGCCCTTCTTTTAGAAGAGCGGTACAGCGCGCGAGGCCGGTAACGGCATGAGCGCGAAACTTGGTGGGTGCGGCATCAGCCCATAGTGTGGCCTGTTCGTAATCCGCGCAGACCACGATCGCGTGGGGATCCATCAACTCCCACACGTTCCCCGCGCGCTCCACCGCGGGAGGCAGAACCAACACGACGTGCCGCACACGAGCCTCGATTGTCAAAGGGTGCTAATTTCCCTGCGGTGAAAGGTAACCTCCCGGTCGTATTCCTTCTAATCGTGACGTCCCTGGGGGCGCAGCAGCCTCGGCCCCGCGCCCGCGATCTCGGCATCGTGGTGGGATCGATCCCCACCGGCCCGCTCAACGCGATCACCGATGTGGCGGGCGTGCGCGTCGGGCACACGACGATCGCGCGCGGGGACTCGATCAATTCCGGGGTCACGGCGATTCTGCCGCACGGCGGGAATCCGTTCCGCGAAAAGGTTCCCGCGGCCATCGTGGTCGGCAACGGCTTCGGCAAGCTCGCCGGATCGACCCAGGTGAATGAGCTGGGCGAGCTGGAGTCGCCGATCGTGCTGACGTGCACGCTCTGCGTGCCGCGCGCCGCGGACGCCGTGCTCACCTGGCTCCTCGCGCTGCCAGGCAACGAAGATGTCCGCTCCGCGAATCCGGTCGTCGGCGAGACGAATGACGGCTTTTTGAACGACATCCGCGCGCGGCCGATCACCGAAGCCGACGTGCTCGGCGCGATTCGCGGTGCGGCCGAGGGACCCGTCGCCGAAGGCGCCGTCGGCGCGGGACGGGGCACCGTCGCGTTCGGGTGGAAAGGCGGGATCGGCACGTCGAGCCGGAAGCTCCCGGAAAAATGGGGTGGCTGGACGGTGGGTGTGCTGGTGCAAACGAACTTTGGCGGTGACCTGCGTATCGATGGGGTGCCGATTGAGATTCGTGTAGGGGCGCAGCGTGCTGCGCCCCTACCCCCAAACGGCGATGGTTCAATCATGATTGTGGTCGGCACAGATGCTCCCCTCGATCACCTGCGTCTCGCGCGTCTCGCGAATCGCGCGCTCGCCGGGCTCGCGCGCACGGGCAGCTCGATGAGTAACGGCAGCGGCGATTACGTGATCGCGTTCTCGACACGGCGTGTCTCTCTAACCGCCCAACCGTCGAACCGCCTAACTGATTCAGTCGAAGTCGTCCGGAACGATTGGATGTCTCCGCTATTCCAGGCGACCATCGATGCCACGGAGGAAGCCATTTACAATTCCTTATTGCGGGCGGAGACGGTCCGGGGCTATCGTGGCGTTGTGCGTGCCCTCCCCGTCGACTCGACGCTTGCGATCCTCAAGCGCCACGGAGCGATTCCCCGATGATCGACGGTCTCTCCCCCAACCTCCAGCATCTCGAGACGTCAGCGACCATCGCCATTTCGGCCGAAGCCAAGCGCCGCAAGGCCGCGGGGGAGGACGTCATCGACCTGGGCGCGGGCGAGCCCGATTTCCCGACGCCGTCGATCCCCGCGGAGGCGGGCATTCGCGCCATCAAGGACGGCAAGACCCACTACTCGGCCAACGAAGGCATCCTCGAGCTCCGGGCCGCCGCCGCGACGCATCTCTCGCTCTTGTCCGGCGGCCGGCCGGTCAATGCCGATCACATCGTCGTGTCGAACGGATCCAAGCAGTCGCTGTTCAACGCGTGCTTCACACTGTTCGGCCCCGGTGACGTCGTGGCGATTCCCGCGCCGGCGTGGGTGTCGTATCCGCAGATCGTGCATCTCGCGCGCGCGCGACCTGTCATGATCGCGGGGGATCCGGAATGGAGCCTCAAGGCCAGCGTGAAGGACCTCGAGCGCATGCTGCCCGGCGCGACCGGGCTGATTCTCTGCTCTCCGTGTAACCCGACCGGCGCCGTGTACACGCATGCCGAGATCCGCGCAATTGCGCAGTGGGCGACGGCCAGGAAGGTGTGGGTGATTGCCGACGAGATCTACCGGCGGATTCACTACGGCACCGGACCGGCGCCCTCGTTCCTCGATCTCCCCGACGATCTGCTCGAGCGCGTCGTGCTCATCACCGGCGTCAGCAAGACGTACGCGATGACCGGGTGGCGGATCGGGTTCGCGCTCGCGCCCGCGAAGGTCGCGAAGGCGATGGCCGCGCTGCAATCGCACACGACCACCGGTGCGAACCATCCCGCCCAATTCGCGGCTGCGGCCGCGCTCGGCGATGAGCGAGTCGAGCAGGACGTCAACCGCATGGTGGGGGAGTTCCGCAAACGCCGCGACATCGTGGTCGCGCGCTTCCGCCAGGATCTGCCCGGCGTCGAATTCGTCGACCCACTGGGCGCGTTCTACTTCTTCTTTCGAGTGGATTCCTTCGGGAAGATCACGGGCACGGACTTCTGTACGCGTCTGATTACCCAGACTGGTGTCGCTCTAGTGCCCGGGGCGGCGTTCGGCGATGACCGGTGGGTGCGGCTGTCGTACGCAGCAGCAACAGACGCCATTAAGCAGGCGCTCGACCGAATCGTGAGTTTTGCGAGGAAGCTGGGCGACTAGAGCTTTGCGGTCCTGTGTGACAGGACTTCGACCCCGCTCGGCGTCATCATGCAGTCGTCTTCAATCCGCACACCGAACTTGCCGAGCTGGTAAATCCCGGGCTCATCGGTAAAGACGATCCCCGGCTCGAGCAGCAGGGTATTGCCTTCCACCATGTACGGCGGCTCGTGGCCGTCCATCCCCATGCCGTGCCCCAACCGGTGAGTGAAGTACTGCCCGTAGCCCGCATCGGTGATCACCTTCCGGGCCGCACGATCTACCTGCTGGCACTGCGTGATGCCCGGTTTCGCGTTCTCGATTGCGGCCGTCTGCGCGTCGTGCACGATGTTGTAGACCTTCTTGAACTCATCCGACGGCGCGTCCCCGAACCAGATCGTGCGCGTGATGTCGGACGTGTACCCCTCGACCCGCGAGCCGGCGTCGATCAAGACTACGGTCTCGCGAGTCAGCTGGCCTGCCGATGGGCCACCGTGCGGGAGTGCGCTCGACGGTCCGAACTGCACCAGGCCACCGCCGGGTGAACCGCGGCTGGCCATCTCGCGCGACAAGAGCTGCGCAACGTCGCGCTCCGTCATGCCGACCGCCAGCTGCGAGAACGTCGCTGCGATCGAGGCCTCGGTGGCCGCGATTGCCTGGCGAATCAACGCGATCTCCTCGGGCGACTTGATGATCCGCAGGCGCTCCGTGACCGCGCTGCCGTCGCGCGGGATCCAGCCCCGGACCTTGGTTGTCAGCCGCACGTAGCTCTGGTAGGAGGTCGTGGGCTCGACGGCGACTTCACCGGCGCGTCCACGCGGCTTCATCTGCTGCGCGGCCTTCGCCACGAGCAGCCAGGGATCTTCCTGCTCCTCCCAGCCGCGCGCCTGGCTGATGACGGTATTGCGCTTGATGCGCTCGACCTCGAACGAGGGGCACACGATCGCCGGCACGCCGGTCGCGGGGAGCATGAGCAGGATGAGTCGCTCGCTGCGCCCGGGATTGTATCCCGCGAAGTACTGGAAATTGGTGCTCGGCTCAACGACGAGGAGGTCGAGCTTGTGGCTCTTGAGCTCCTCTTGTGCGCGCGCGATCCGGCGAGCGAACGTCGCCGGCGTGAGAGTCGGGGTTTGTGACCGCCCGACCGCCCGACCGCCCTTCATGTGAACCGATGCTCCGACCACCGCACCGCCAGCGACCGTCAGAAACTCGCGTCGTTCCATGGTGCGGCTATATTACGCGAGCCTCACTCGCGCGGGAAGGCGCAGAACCGCATGCATTTCGAAGCACGCATCGAGCCGCTCACCGGCAAACTTCCGAAGGTGACGTACCGCTGGGATCCTGAGACCGACATCCTGACCGTCGCCTGCAAAGGTGTCCCGAAAGGGAACGGGATGAACGGCACGGTGGATCTCGAGGGCGGGGACGGCTCCTTCGTCGTGATCGATGTCGCCGGCGGCGCGATGCGCGGCGTCGACGTCGTGACGTGGCCGGATGACGTGCGGACGGTCGCGTCACTCAAGTCGCCGGAGGCGTCCAAGGAAGGGCAGGTGACGTTCCCCGGACGCCTCTCACAGCCCGGCATCGCGGCGGTCGAGGTCGATACGGCGCTCACCGTGGACAAGGATCAAGCGGAATCGGTGTTTCACATTCGCGTCGGGCGACAGCGCCCAGCGACGATCGTGCGCGTGGCCGATCACATGCTCGTGGAAATCGACAAGCAGTCGCGGATCGCGGGGCTCTGGCTGCTCCAGGTCCCCCCCTTCCCGAACGTCGAAGCTACGGCGTAGTGGACGAGAGATTCGAGCGCTACGTCACCGAGCTGTTCGCCGCTGAAGACCCGATTCTCTCCAAAATCCGCGCCCGTCACACCGCCGAGAATCTGCCGGCGATCAACGTCTCGCCTGAAGAAGGCAAGCTGCTCTACGTCTTGCTGCACGCGATTCAGGCGAAGCGCGTGCTGGAGATCGGTGCACTCGGCGGCTATAGCGGTGTGTGGCTGGCGCGCGCACTGCCTCCAGGCGGTGAGCTGACGACGATCGAAAGAGATCCGAAGCACGCGAAGGTGGCGCGCGAAGCGTTCGACATGGCCAAGCTCCACGGTCGTGTGCGGTTGATCGAAGGCTCGGCGCTCGATGTCTTACCGACGCTTCCACCCGGCTTCGATGCGGTGTTCATCGACGCCGATAAGGAGCCGCTTCCCAAGTATTTCGATTGGGGCATGAAGCTACTGCGGCGCGGCGGGCTGCTCCTGTGCGACAATGCGTTTTTCCACGGCGCGGCCATCGACCCGAGCGACCACTCTCCGAATGCGCTGGGCGTCCGAGCGTTCAACGAGCTGGCGGCTCGTGATCGCCGGCTCGTTGCCACGATCATTCCAGTACGGGATGGGCTCGTCGTCGGCGTGAAAATGCGAGACAGCGCATGA
>QHTW01000044.1:23252-32067 GCA_003220955.1 Gemmatimonadota bacterium
CGAGGCTGAGCCTGGCGAACGCGCAGATTTGGTCGAGGACTCGGAGCTGCAGGTCCACCCGATTCCCGAACCCCAAATCCCCAACCCCGTCTCATTTCTCAATGGCATGCAGCGGTGGAGCGTCGTCGCGTACGACGGCGTGGCCCAGATCGTCAGCGCCTACGTCGCCGCGGCGGTGTGCCGGCGGGACAAGCGCGGCGTGTTGCACGCGACGTTCGAGCGGAGCCGCGCGTTTGCGATCGCCCCCCTCGACCGGCTCAGCCCGACCCTGCGGCCGGTGCTCGAGCAGGCGGTACCTGACATCGAGCCGGTCGATGGTGAGCTGGTGGGGCAGCCGGCGCGCTATCTGGAGCAGGTCGAGAGTACGGTCCGACGGGCGCGCGCTCATCTCGAGCGCGAGCTGGCCGAGGCGGCGACGGCGGCGCTTGGGGCCGACGAATGGCTCGTCCTCGACGGCCTTCTCTCCCGCTCGCCCGCGGTCGCGCGGCATCCCCGCGCCCTCGGCGTCATCAAGAGTCATGGCGCGCAGTTTTTGGATGGGCGGGGACTTGAACGCGCGTTGACGCTTCCTGCCGGTCATCGTACCAGCGTCTTTGCCGTCCGCGGCGGTCACACGCGCACGGAGGTGTACTCGTGGTACCTCCGGCTGTGGCCCTGGGAAGGGAACAACTTGCAGTACGGACTGCTGCGGGTGGAGGCGCGCGCGGATCGCGAGACCATCGCGCGCGCGCCAGCGCTCAGCAGCTGGCTCTTCGCCGAGCGGGCGCCCCTCGCGACGCCGGCCACACGCTGGGACCGGCTGTTGTATCCTTTACATCACGTGGAGGAATACCTGAAGGCTCGTGCGCCGCGCTCCCCGGCGGCTCGTTCCCGGTTACCGGTCGCATGATCGACAAAGCGATCCCAGTCCCGATCGGACGAGTCGTCGCGACGGAGCTGAAACCGGCGACCCCGCACCAATTCCACTTCTGGACGCCGACCGATACGACGATCGGCATTGGGGCGATTGTGAAGGTGGGGGGAAGCGGGACGGGGGAAGAGGGAAGGGTGGTTTATGGCGTCGTAACCGAAGGATTCGCGTACTCCGATCTTGCGACCCCGTTGCATGATGTCGTCGGCGCGGAAGGCGATCCCACGCGCGCCGTGGAAGCGCCCACGGCCCGCCAGCAGATCCGCTACTGGACCGCCGCGGTTCTGCGGCAGACACCTGAAGAGCCGCTCCAGCCGGTCCCGCTCGGCCAGGTGTATGTGGCAGACGACGCCGACGTCGCCCAGGCGCTGCGCATGGACTCATACCTGTATTCGGCGACACCGACGGCGATTCCCGTCGGTCTGTACACGTCCGCCGGCCGCGATGCTCCGGTCTACCTCGACGCCGATTTCCTGCTCGGCCCCGAGGCGGCGCACCTCAACATCTCCGGTATGTCCGGTCTCGCGACCAAGACGAGCGCTGTCGAGTTCCTGCTCGCCTCGATCTTCGCGCACTTCCCGGCGCACAAGGGCCGGGTTGCGGCGGTGTGCTTCAACGTCAAAGGTCCCGACCTCTGCTTTCTCGATCAACCCGCTGATCTCAGTGACGAGGACCGGCGGCGCTACGAACGGCTCGGGGTGCCATCCACGCCGTTCGAACGCGTACAGCTCTACGCGCCGCTCAAAGCCGATGGCGTCAACCTCAATACGCTGCGCACGCACCCCGATCTCGTCGACGACGTCGAGCCGCTGACGTGGGGTCTACAGGAGGTTGTCGACTACGCGGAAGTGTTGCTCAATCGTGACGACATCGATGCCAAAGCCGACGCGTTTATTGATTTTCTCAGAGACAGAGTCTTAGGAAGAACGTTTGACGACGGCTTCGGCACCACGCATCGCGTGCAGACATTCGCCGACCTCGACCGGCTGTTCCGCTCGATCTTCGACGGACTCGAAGTCATCTCCGGGGGTCGGAGCGACACGTGGCGCACCCACCACATTGCCACGATGCGGAAGGTGCGCAACCGGCTGCTGAATATCTCGACGCGCTGCAAGGGACTCGTGACCGACGACGGTCCGTCCAGCGATCTACCGTGGCAGGACTTCAAGGATCGCACGGTCTATGTCATCGACATCGCCAACGTGGATCCGTTGGGGCAGGATCTCGTCTTCGCCCGCGTCGTTTCGAAGCTGCGCGAGCAGCTCGAGCGCCGGGAGCTGGGCGTGGACGCGGTCGTCGTGTTCGTCGATGAGCTCAACAAGTACGCACCCGGTGACGGTCCCGATACGTACGTCAAGAAGATGTTGCTCGATATCTCGGAGCGTGGCCGCTACCTCGGCCTGGTACTGTTTGGGGCCGAGCAGTTCCGCTCCCAGGTCCACCGGCGCGTCGTGGGAAACGCCGGGACCCAGGTGTTCGGGCGGATGGATATGGATGAGCTGGCGACGCCGGGCTATCAGGTGCTGACCCCCGCGACCAAGAACAAGCTGGCGACGCTGCCGATCGGCGAGCTGATGGTGCGGCACCCGCACTTTACCCAACCGATCTTCATCCGCTTCCCCAAGCCGCCGGTGCTGCGCGGCCGGGACGGTGTGGAGCGGTTTCCGCCGGCCGCGGATGTGCCGTTCGAGGACGCGGTCGTTCGCCAGCTCGTGCGACTCGACCGCCGCGTACGACCGAATCAGGTGAAGGACCTGATCGCCGACCGCGAGCCGGATGACGTGCGGCGCGCGCTCGCCGCAGTGCGGCGGATCCGTCCGGACGATGTCCTGGCCTATTTCCGGAAGGTGCTGGGCGCCCGTGTGACTCCCGAAGGCGCGCTCCCGCGGGAGCATCACACGGTACCGCCGTTGAATCCCATATCGGACGAGCCGTATTGATGAAGCTCGCCCACCTCGCCGATCTCCACCTCGGGTTCCGCCAGTTCGACCGGCAGACGCCGAAGGGCGCGAACCAGCGTGAGGTCGACGTCGCGGAAGTCTTCAAGCGCGCCGTCGACGATCTGCTCGAGCAAAAGCCGGAGTTGATCGTGGTCGCCGGTGACCTGTTTCACTCCGTGCGGCCAACCAATGCCGCCATTCTTTATTGCTTCCGTCAGCTGCAGCGGCTGCGGACCGGCCTGCCGCACACCCCGATCGTGGTCGTGGCGGGCGAGCACGACACGCCGCGCTCCACCGAGACGGGCTCGATTCTGCGCCTCTACGAAGCGCTGGGCGTCGAAATCGCGGTGGAGGAGGCGCGCCGCATCGTATTTCCCATGCTCGACTGCGCGGTGCTCGCGGTGCCCCAGCAGGCGCTCGCCAGGGCGGACCGCCCCGCGCTGCGGCCGGAAGCGGGCGGGCCGACCCGCAACGTCCTCGTCACGCATGGCGTGTACGGCGGATTGGGTGAAGAGCGTGGCACCGTGGAATACGGCGGCGCCGAACTGTCGCGCGAGCTACTCGCCCCTGAAAAATGGGACTACATCGCACTGGGTCACTATCACACGGCGCAGTCGGTCGCGACGAATGCCTGGTATTCAGGGAGCCTCGAGTACTTGCCCCCGAATCCCTGGGGGCAGCTGCAGGATGAGGCCGCGCAGCGCACAGGTGCCACGGGGAAGAAGGAGCGCACCGGCAAAGGGTATCTGCTCGTGGACCTGCCGGGGGCGCGCGTCACGTTTCGTCCGATCGCGCCTGCGCGCCGGCACATCGACTTGCCGCCCATTCAGGCCGCCGGGCTGAATGCCAAAGAGTTGGATGCGCAGATCGCCGAGCGCGTCGGCGCCGCCAAGATCGACGATCAGATTGTCCGCTTGCTGGTGTGGGACGTCGACCGCGCGGTCGCGCGCGACCTCGATCACGCCGCGATCCGCGGATACAAAGCGCGCGCGTTGAACTTTCAACTCGATCTCCGCCGACCCGATATCCAGCGGACCCGGGGGACCAGCGGGGGCGCCGGTGCCCGCCGCCAGACGCTCGCCGAGACGGTGCAGGAGTTCCTCGGCCGCCGGCCCCTCGATGCCGAGCTGAATCGCGAGACATTCGTGAAACTCGGCGTCGAATACCTGGAGACGGCTGCTCGCGCGGAGGGCGAAACGGGCGGCGGATCGGGATGAAGCTGCACCGGCTGCGGCTTGTGAACTTTCGCCAGCATGCCGATACCGAGATCGTCTTCGGCGACGGGATCACCGGCATCATCGGGCCCAACGGCTCCGGCAAGACGTCGTTGCTCGAGGCGATCGCCTGGGCGATTTACGGCAATCCCGCCGCGCGCGGCGACAAGGACTCGATCCGCAACCTGCGCGCGAAAGCGCGCGCTCCGGTGCGTGTGGAGCTCGAGTTCGGACTCGGCAGCCACGCGTACCGCGTGGACCGCGGGCTCAATAATGCCGAGCTGTACCAGGACGGCGTCGTGGTCGCCAACTCGCTGAAGGAAGTCACGGGACGGTTGCAGCGCGTACTCGGCATGACCCACGCTGAGTTCTTCAACACCTACTTCACCGGCCAGAAAGAGCTCGCGGTGCTCGCGGACGCGAGCCGTCCCGAGCGCGCGGCCTTCTTGTCGCGTGTGCTGCGGCACGAGCAGCTCACCCTGGCTCAGGAACGCATCCGCGAGCGGCGCAACGCACTCGGTCACGAGGTGGACGGGCTCGAGACCGGTCTGCCGCCACAGGCCGAGCTCGAGAAGGAGCGCAAGACTGCCGAGAGTCGGCTCGCAGAAGCTCGGAAGGCGGCAACGGCCGCCACCGCGGAGCGGACCAAGACACAGCAGGCGCTCGCCGAGGAAGAGCCGCGCTGGCAGCAGTGGGTCGAGCGGCGCGAGCGGACGCTGTCGCTGCATGGCGACCTGCGCGTGGCGGAGCAGGGCGTGGTGGTCGCGCGCCAGGAATTTCAACGGCTCGACAAGGAGTTGGCCGAGGCGTTGGCCGCGCGCGAGGAGCTGCGCAAGCTCGAAGGCGAGGTCGCCCCGATCTCGAAGCTGAAAGCGGAGCTCGCCGAGTTGGAGCGGTTACACCGGGAAGACGCGGCACGGCGCGAGGAACAGGCGAAATTGACCGAGCTGACGCGCAATCTCAACGTGCTGGATCGACGTATGGCGGAGCTGGGTGAGGCTGAGGCGGCATTGGAGCGCGCCAGCAAGGAGGCGCAGGCGCTCGCCAGGCGACTGGAAGCCGCCGACAAAGTCGCCGGCGAGCAACAGGCGGCCTGGGTGCGCGAGAAGGAATACGCGAATACCAGGCGCGCCGAGCTGCTGAAGCAGCACGAGGAAGTGAAGGATCAGCGCGACAAGATCGAGCGCCTCGGCCCCGAGGGGCAGTGTCCCACCTGCCTGCGACCGCTCGGTGCCGAGCATCGCGCGGTGCTCGATGTCCTAAACAATCAGCTCGAAGTGATCGTGACTGACGGGACGTACTTCAAGCAGCGCATCGAACAGCTCGCGACGACCCCCGTAGCGGTGACGGAGGCGGAAGCCGCGCGCGACGCGCTCCGCGAGGAAGTTCGACAGGCGAGCGAGCGCGAGGTCACGCTGCGAGAGCAAACTCGGGAACGGGCGCGGCTGCGCAAAGAGTACGCGGGTCTCGCCAAGCGCACTGAGGAAATCGAGCGCCGCGTCGCCGCGCGGGACACGGGGTACAACGCCGAGCACCACAATGCCGTGCGGACGGAGCTGGCTCGACTCGAGCCCGTGGCCCTCCAGGCGGCCGCGTTGTCCGCGCGTGCCGATCGTGCCGAAGCGCTGGTCGGCGAAGCGGAGATTGCCGAGAAGGGGTTGTCGGCCCGCGAGGAGCACGTCCGGCAGCTCGCGGACGCCGTGAAGGCAGAGGGGTTCTCGGAGCCAAAGTTTCAGGCGGCACGCGAGCGTCACGACCGCGCCGCGCACGCCCTGCGGGCGGCCGAGCTGGCGGTGGCCGAGACGCGCGGCGAGCTGGTAGCGGCCGAGTCGGCGGTCCGCGAGATCGAGCGGCGCGTCACCGAGCGGGCCGCTCGCGAGCGCACTATCGCCGAGCGGAAGATCGAGCAGCGGCTGCATAATGAGCTGGATCGCGCCTTCTCCGACCTGCGCGCCGAGCTGAACGCGGCCATGCGGCCTGAGATCAGCGCGCTGGCGTCGGGGTTCCTATCGGATCTCACCGACGCGCGCTACGATGAGGTGGATCTCGATGAGGATTACCGCGTGGTCGTCCTCGACGAAGGGGTGCCCAAGCCGGTGATCTCCGGCGGAGAAGAGGACATTGCGAATCTCGTGCTGCGGCTCGCCATTTCCCAAATGATCGCTGAGCGCGCGGGGCAGCCGCTCTCGCTGCTCGTGCTCGACGAGATCTTCGGCTCGCTCGACGAGTCGCGACGCCAGCACGTCCTCGCGTTGCTGCGCCGCCTGGGCGACCGCTTCCCGCAGGTCATTCTCATCACCCACATCGAGCAGGTCCGGGACGGCCTGGACCGCATCATTCGTGTCGCATACGACGCCACGACCGGTACGAGCGTCGTCCGCGATGATACCGCTACCCTGGGACCGCCCGATGCGAGCGTGGCTGCCTGACACGCGGGTTACCGGCCCCGAGCGTGCCACCGAGCACGACATCGAGGGGCTGAACCGCGTTTTTGCGGAGGCGTTCACCGACCGCTATCGCCGCGATGGGTTGATCGGCGTGCGCGTGCCGCAGCTGAATCCGCTGGTGTGGCGCTACGCGCTGCTCGACGCCGGCGACGGCGCGATGGTCTGGCGCGACGAACACGGCGACGTGGCCGCGTTCAACGTCGGGCACCAGGCGGGCACCGAGGGGTGGATGGGGCCGCTGGCCGTGCGCCCGGACCGCCAGGGGACGGGAGTCGGCAAGACGGTCGTCCGGACGGCCGCCGACTGGCTCATCGACCGCGGCGTCACGACGCTCGGCCTCGAGACGATGCCGCGCACCCCCGAAAACATCGGCTTCTACGCTCGGCTCGGCTTCACGCCGGGATTCCTGACCGTCACGCTGACCAACGAGATCGCGACGCGCGGCCATCCGGCGCCGGTCTTGTTGTCGAAGCGAGCCGCCGAGGAAAAGGAAACGACGCTAGCGGCGGCCCGCCGCCTGGTCGACGATTTGGTTCCTGGCGTCGACTTCGCGCGTGAGATCATGCTGACGGCCGAGCTGGGGCTGGGCGATACGTCGCTCGTCGAGGGGGATAGGGGGCTCGACGCGCTGGCGGTGTGGCACTCGGCGCCGCTCGCGGACAGCCGCACCCGCGACGAAGTGCGGGTGTTGAAGCTCGCGGCGCGCGGCGATGCGGCGTTCGACGCTGCCGTCGGCGCGGTCGAAGCGGCCGCTGCCACGGCGGGCATTCGGCGGATCGCGATCCGTTGCCAGAGCCGCTACGCCGAGGCGTTTCGCCGGCTCGTCGCGCGCGGGTATCGGGTCCGCTGGACCGATCTGCGGATGACGTATGAAGGGTACCCCGAGCGGCATGCCGCCCAGGGTGTGCTCTTCTCGAATTGGGAGATTTAGGCTCCGCCCGGCATTCCCGACACGTAGATGACCTGCGCTAACCCGAGCACTTCGATCGTATGTGGCAAAGAAGGAGATCACCTTTTGTGTGATGCAGTGGTATTGCGTTTAGGCTGACCGCCTATTTCCGGTCTCGTGGAGCAGAGATTCAGTTTATACAGGGAGCAATGGAGAGCGAAATGTCTTACACAGTTCTGTCGAATTATGGTAAGGCGGCGCTAACTGTGACGTCTGCTGACTTTCAGACCGGGCTTTGCGGATTCCGTCGGTCCGTTCGGACCGTCCCGTGACGCCACCACTCAACGAGACACGTTGGTGTTGTCCGCAGCAGCCGACCGGCCCGGAACCTACGGTTCTGATTCGATCCCCAGGGTACAGCGACTGGCTACGTGCGGGCGTCGAAGTCACTGCCGATGCCTGCATTGCATCGCGTCTCGTACGTGTCTTACCTGCGCAGTTGCGGAGGGTCATCTTAGCAGGTGTTCCCCTCACCGGAGGGTGCCATGCGCCCGCACCTCGGATTGGGTCTCCTGTCACTGATCGATTGTCTCACCTGTGCCGCCATGACGGCCGCGGTGCCGATGTTGCTCGGTTGCGGCGATCCCAGCCCGACGACCGAGCCGTCAGCCGCGACGCCCGTCGCATCGGGCGTCCTCGCCAGCGCCGGGCAGCCGCATGCCAGTGCCTCGGATCGGCTGGTCAACATGAACGATGCGTGTGACGGGCCGACATTCAACGCCGCCGTCGACCCAGGGACCTGCATCCGGGAGGGAGGCGTGATCTTTTCCGACTTCATTGCGCAGCTCACGCGGCAGGGAGTCGCCGGGGCGTGGCACTTCGCGCCGTCCATGACCGCGGCGCAGCTCGACCAGGCGCTAGTGGCGGTCAATCGGGGCGGCGAGGTCCACACCTTGACGCGCGTCGCGAAGTTCGGCGGCGGTATCGTCCCGCCGCTGAACGAGCTGTCCCACAACCCCGTCGTGGCACCGGAGTGCACCACCCTCGAGCCGGACGATTTCGTGGCCCCCGGCGGCACGTACCGCCAACAGATCGACGCGACGGGGCCGCTTCTGTTCCAATGCTGCATCCATCCGTGGATGCGGCTGACGGTGCAGGTGCCAGGCTGAGCAGCGCCAAGGTGCTTCGGGGGCCTGATGCCACACCGGGCTGCGGGCCCCAGAGTACCGGAGTTCCGGGCGTCTGCGCCGCGGCGGGGCGCTTTCACCCTCAATCTTGGGAGGTCGCGATGCGTGGGATCTGGTTGCTTGCAAGCGCCGTCGTGTGCAGCGCAACAGCAGCGATGGCCCAGGCTTCTGTCAATTGGATGAACAAAGAGACGGCTATGTGGCAGGCAGTCAAAGACAAGAAGATAG
>QHTW01000320.1:0-1251 GCA_003220955.1 Gemmatimonadota bacterium
CCCGCACGCCGGCTTGACTCGGCACCATGGCCGAGCGTACAATGACGGTGCGTTGTGAGTGCTCTGCGTGATGATTTCGTCACGCTAGAAGGCCGCGGAGGAATCCGCGGCCTTTGCATTTGCCATGAGTTCAAACGGCGTTCCACGAGGCACACCAGCGCTGTGTCGAAGCTCACCAGCACGACTCGCGATCTGAGGCGATATTTTATGATCTAGACGAACCGGTCGCCCTAGCCGACAGGGGGCACCGTCATGCGCACACCGCGAATCTCCATCGCCGCACTGCTCCTCGCATCATCCGCCTACGCGCAAGGTGTGACACGTCCGGCGACGACCGACCCGTGGGAAGTCACCGAGCTGACCAACCGACCATCGCTGACATTGGAGCTTCCCGCGCTCAACACCGTGCGGGCGGCGCGGGCGGCGCGCGCGGCCGCCTTCGAGGTGCGCCCCGTCCTCCTCGTGCGCTGCCAGGACAGGGAACTCGACGTATTCGTGGCGACGGGAACGGTCCTGGAGTCGGACGACAACGTCACGACGCCGGTGCGCATGCAGTGGGGCAGCGAAGCCCCGGCGGAGAGCCGGTGGAGTCGCTCGACCGATTCGACGTCGGCGTTCGCGCCTGAGCCACGAGCGCTGTTACGGCAGCTCGCGTTCCACCCGGACCTGCGGCTCGAGATCCGTCCCTCTGGGAAATCGGCACAGCTCATCCGGTTCAACGCCCGTGGTCTCGAGCGGCACATGGCGCAGGTGGATGCGGCGTGTCCGCCTGGCGGGAACGGGGATGGACCGGCGGCCGATCAGGTCTACGCGGACGGCGCCGTCGATGAACGTGCGGAGATCGTGTCCGCACCGCCGCTCGACTACCCGCCCGCGCTGCGGCAGGCCGGACTGCAAGGACGCGTGACGGTGCAGGCCGTCATCGACACCCTCGGCCGCGCGGAACCCGCCTCGCTGAAGGTTATCGCGCGACCCAATACCGCGTTCGACCAGTCCGCCCGCGACTACGTCCTGCACGCCGTGTTTCGGCCGGCGCGCGTCAAGGGACGCGCGGTGCGCGTTCTGATCAGAGTGCCGGTAGATTACAGGATCGAGTGAAGGTAGGAATACACAAAGGCCGCGGAGAACTCCGCGGCCTTTGCGTATCCACGTCCAGTCTTACGAGCGCGTGACGGTGTACACGCCGCAGGCCGTGAACTCGATCGTCACCGTCATGGTCTTGCTGTTCCGCACCACGACGGCCGTGATCTT
>QHTW01000320.1:1421-1860 GCA_003220955.1 Gemmatimonadota bacterium
GCGCTGTAGCCGTTCGCGTACACGTAATCGGTGCGGAAGTTGGTCTCGCTGCTGCGCAGCGTCGTGCCGTCATGCGACGCCTGGCGCACGCCGTTGTCCGTCACGGATGACTTCGCGCCCGACACCAGGTTCACCGTGATACGCTTGAAGTCCGTGAACACCCGCTTGACCGCGTGATCGGCCGTCGCCGCGGTGGGGTCGATGAGGTCGATGGTGCCTGAGAGGGAGTCGACGGACAGGGGACGGGAAATGACACATCCCGCGTAGTCGAACCGCACCGAGTCCGGGACGCCGTCGTTGTCCGCGTCCGTGACCGGCGTGGGACTCTTCGCCGGGATGCACTGCGTTGCCGCGCTCGAGCCCGCGGGCGCGGACGCATTGACGGGCGCCGACGCCACGGCGCCGTTCGAGCCGTCCATCGTCGCCGTCGCGATCTCTC
>QHTW01000029.1 GCA_003220955.1 Gemmatimonadota bacterium
CCCGGCCCCGGCACCCACCGTGGCGAGCGTCGTGGATTCGACCAGGAACTGTCGCAGGATGTCGCTGCGCCGCGCCCCGAGCGACTTGCGAATGCCGATCTCGCGCGTGCGTTCCGCCACCGCCATCAGCATGATGTTCATGATCACGATCCCGCCCACCACGAGCGAGATCGCGACGAGACCGGGCAGGGCGTAGAACAGAATGCGGCTGATCTTGCCCCAGAAGTCGAGCACCTCGTCCGCGGTCTCGAGGGCGAAGTCATCGGCCTGACGCGGCCGCAAGTGGCGGCGGCTGCGCATCACCGCTTCGGCCTGCGACATCGCCTCCCGCATTTCGGATTGCGAATTGGCTTTGATCGCCAGGGCGTCGACGACCCGCGGCGGATTGACGAAGCGCCGCAGCGGGGCGCTGGACGGCGCGACGGCGAACTTGTCGAGCGACAGCCCGAAGAGGTTGCCCTGCTTCTCCACCACGCCGATGACGCGGTAGGGGATGTCGAAGATCTTCACCTCGCGGCCGATCGGGTCCTGGCCTTCGAACAGTTTCTCGGCCAAGTCGTGCCCGATCACGACGACCGGGACGCCGGCGAGGACTTCCTGCCCCGTGAAGGCCCGGCCCGCCTCGATCGTGAGCGAGCGGATATCGAAATAGAGCTCGGTTGCGGCGGTGACCTGCACGCCCTTGGCCTGCAGGCGGCCGGCGCTGAGAGTGGCGCGCGTGTTCGATTCCCAGGCCGCGAGGACGGGGACGCTCATGCCGTGCGCCACCGCCTGCGCGTCTTGGTAGGTGACGCGCGGCCGGCGCATCCACGACCGCCACATCGAGTCGGTGACGTTGCCCAGTTGCACGTCGGGAAACTGACGCAGGCGAAACGTGTTCACGCCCAGCAACGTGCCCGCGAACTTGTCGGTCATGTAGCGGTTCATCCCTTCGACAACGGAGACGACGGCGATGAGGAACATCACGCCGATGAACACGCCGATGATCGAGAAGCCGCTCTTGAGCTTCTGCGCCCGGATGGTCTGGAAGGCGAGGCGGACGGCGTCGAGAAAGGACACCGCCGCTACTCGTAGCGCAACGCTTCTACGGGATCGAGTCTCGCCGCCTTACTGGCGGGATAGATGCCGAACAAGAGGCCGGTAACGGCCGCCATGAGCAGCGCGACGAAGATCGAGATCAGCGGCACGTACGCTGGGACGGGCGTCATGGTGTGCAGCAGGAACGCAATCAGCCAGCCCAAGGCCATGCCGACGATGCCGCCGACGAGGGTCAGCGTCGCGGCTTCCACCAGGAACTGCCACATGACGGCGCGCCGCGTCGCACCCAGCGCTTTGCGCACGCCGATTTCGCGCGTGCGTTCGGTGACCGAAATCATCATGATGGCGACGACGCCGATGCCGCCGACCATGAGACCGACGAGGGACAACGCCCACATCAGCATCTTCGCGACCTTCGTAAAGTCGTCGATGGTCTTCGTGTACACTTCCTGCGTCACCGCATCGAAGTTGTTCTTCTGGCCGGGCCTGAGCCTGCGCATCGTGCGCATCGCAATGGTGACGTCGTCGATGGCGCGCTGGAGGGACACGGAATCCTGTGGCACGACGAACATGTCCATCCAGCCGCGCCAATGCGGCACATCCTTCATCAAGGTCCCGTGCGGAATCATGATCTCGGGGCGATCGGATTCGCCAAACAGACGGGGCGGGGGATCATAGACGCCAACGACGTCGTACGGGAGACCGGCGATCTTGATGCGCCGATTCATCGGGTCGCGCTGGCCGAAGAGATTCTCCGCCAACTTGCTATTGATCACGGCGACGTGCGCGTTGGCCGCGTCCTCGAGATACGTGAACGACCGTCCGGCACTGATGTGGCCGCCTTCGATCCTTGGCCAATCCGCGTTGCGGCCGTGGAGGGCGGTGCCGGCAAAACGGTGCCCCTCGAATTCGATGTCCGCCGAGGCAAACTCATCCACGACCACGAAGGCGACCGAGGGCAGCGTGGTGAGTCCGGTGGCCTCGTCCATCGTAATGGGGGGCCGTCGCCGCCAAGGGTCGGGGTCCTCGGGATCCTGGTCGTTCTGCCCGCCCCAGTAACGGCCCACCCAGAACGTCTTGGGGCCGAGCGACGCGAGCATGTCGGAAACGCCCTTTTTGAAGCCGCTGATCAGCGCGCTGTTGACCATCACGACCGTCACGCCGATGGCCACGCCGAGGATCGTGAGGGCCGCGCGCAGCTTGTGTGCGCGGAGTGATGAGAGCGCGATGCCGACGCCTTCGAAGAGGCCGGTCACCGGTTACTCCTGCCGCAGCGCGGCAATGGGGTCGAGTCGCGCGGCGCGCGTGGCGGGGTACACTCCGGCCAGCACGCCAACGCCCGTGCCCATGATGACGGCCACGACCACCGAGGCCGGAGACACGCTGGCCGGCAGCGGCGAGACCGCGTTGATCAAGATCGTCAGGCCGATGCCCGCGATGATGCCGAATGCCGCCCCGACGGTCGCGATCGTCGTCGATTCCGCGAGGAACTGGCGCAGAATATCGCGACGGCGCGCGCCCAGCGATTTGCGCAGCCCGATTTCGCGCGTTCGCTCGGCCACCGCCATCAGCATGATGTTCATGATGACGATGCCGCCGATCACGAGCGACACGACGACGACGCCGGGCATGACCGTCATCAGAATGCGATTGATGCCGGCCCAGAAGCGCTGGACGCCTTCCGACGTGTCCAGCACGAAGTTGTTGTCTTGCTGCGGCCGCAGGTGACGGCGGCTGCGCATGATGCCCTCCGCCTGCTCCATCGCCTCGTGCATTTCCCCCGCGGAGCCGGCCTTGACGAAGAACGCATCGAGGATCCCAGGCGGATTGACCAGATTTTGCGCCGGTGACAGCGCCGGGACGACGACGAATCGGTCGAGCGGGAACCCCATCAGGCTTCCCTGATGCTCCACCACGCCGACCACGCGATACGGGATGCCGCCGATCCGCACGTTGTGGCCGAGCGGCGGTCGATCGACGAATAACCGCTTGGCGACCGCATCGCCCAGGACGGCCACGGGCACCCCTGAGCGATTCTCCTGGGCGGTGAACGGGCGCCCCGTCGCGATGCGCAGGTTCCTGATCTCGAAGTAGCGCTCACTGGCTGCGGTGAGCTCGATGTCGCGCGCTTCTTTATTCCCGAAGGTCACCGAGACGTTATCGCTGGACTGCCACGCCGTGATCACGGGCACCGTGAGACCTTCGGTGATCGCCTTGGCATCGCTGAAGCGAATGCGGGGCCGCCGCTGCCAGGCGCGCCACACGGAATCGGGGACGTTGGGGGTGAAAACCGGCCGCCGCCGCAGCTGGAATGTGTTCACGCCGAAAATCGTCTGCGCGAACTTTTCAGTCATGTAGCGATTGACGCCGTTGGCAATCGAGCAGGAGCCGATGAGCGACGTGACGCCAACGAAGACGCCGAGGAGCGAGAACCCGCTCTTCAGCTTCTGCGTGCGGAGCGTATGCAGCGCGAGACGAAGCGCTTCGAAAAACGGCACTCAGGCAGCCCGGGCTTGGTCCGTCGCCACCAGGCCGTCGCGCAGCGTGATGACGCGCGCGGCGTTCGCGGCGATATCCTGCTCGTGGGTCACCATCACGACCGTCTGACCCTGGCGATGCAGCTCGGCGAAGACGCCCATGATCTCGGTACTCGTCGTGGAGTCGAGGTTGCCGGTCGGCTCGTCCGCGAGGAGGATGCTGGGCTCGTTCACGAGCGCCCGCGCGATCGCGACGCGCTGGCGCTGGCCGCCCGACAGCTCGTTGGGCTTGTGGTCCATGCGGTCGCCGAGGCCGACGCGCTGGAGCGCGTGCGCGGCGCGTTCGCGGCGGCCGCGCGCCGACATACCGGCATAGATCAGCGGGAGCTCGACATTGTGCAGCGCATTGGCACGGGGCAGCAGGTTGAACGTCTGGAAGACGAACCCGATCTCCTTGTTGCGAATCCGCGCCAGTTCGTCGTCCGCTAAGTCGCTGACCTTCTGGCCGTTGAGCCAGTACTCGCCGCTGGTCGGCGTGTCGAGGCAGCCGATGAGATTCATCAGCGTCGACTTCCCCGACCCCGAAGGTCCCATCACCGCCACGTACTCATTCTGCTGGATCTGGACGCTGACGCCACGCAGCGCCCGCACGAGCTCCGAGCCCATGTCATACTCGCGCGTGAGTTTGTGCGCCAGGATAATGACGTCGGGAAGTGGCGTATCGCCCGTGCGAAACAGCTGGACGTTGCTCATGAGCGGCGCCGGCCGGTCGTGTCGCTCGATTCTCTGCTGGGCTTCACGCGCGCGCCTTCCTTCAAATCGCGAATCGCCTGATACGGCCCGGCGACGATCGTGTCGCCCTGATGCACGCCTTCGACGACCTCGAAGTGCTCCTCGCCCGCGATCCCGACTTTGACCGGGTGGAACGTCGCGACGCCGCTGTGCACCAGGAACACGCCTTCGGTTTCCTTCTTATTGCCGCCATGCCGCCCCGTATCGGCACGAGCGGGCGTCGCCGCCTGGGCGGTCCCGCGACCCGCCGACTTTTGCTCCGTCGAGATCGGCGTGTTCTCGCGAACGGTCAGCGCGATGATCGGAATGGCCAGCGCCTGCTTGCGCGTATCCGTCACGATCCGCGCGGTGGCTGACAGATCGGGCCGCACCTCGGCCGGCGGATTGGAGAGCGTGATCTCGACCTCGTAATCCACCGCGCGATCGCTCTGGCCGGCGCCGACGGCCGATGCGGCCGTCAGGATGGCGCTGTTGGAGACCTTCGTGACGCGACCCATGAACGTGGTGTCCGGGAAGGCATCGATCGTGACTTCGACCGAGTCGCCCAGGTGCAGCCGGACCACGTCCGTCTCGTCGACCTGCACCTTCGTCTGAATCACCGACAGGTC
>QHTW01000030.1:0-464 GCA_003220955.1 Gemmatimonadota bacterium
GACGAGCAGCTCGCCTTCGCGCGCGTTGTGGCCGCAGGGCTTCTCGAGGTAGACGTGCTTGCCGGCCGACATCGCGAGGATGGCGGCGGGCGCGTGCCAGTGGTCTGGCGCGGCGATGACGAGCGCGTCGATGGACTTGTCGTCGAGCGCGCGTCTGAAGTCGCCGATGCCCTTCACTTGCTTGCCCTGCGCCTCTCCCACGGCTGCGGCGGCCTTCGCCAACACTGTGGAGTCCACGTCGCACACCGCGGCGACTGCAGCGTTGGGCGACTTGGCGAACACTTTCGCGAGGACGCTCCCGCGGCCGTTCAAGCCCATGACCGCGACGACGACCTTCTCACTCGGCGAGCCTTTGGCGAAGAGCGGCGCCCGCGGCGCGATGACTCCGAGCGCGGCGCTGGACACGGTTTTCACGAAGCGGCGGCGTTTCATAGTGGCCTCACTTTGATGCTCCGGAAATAGAC
>QHTW01000030.1:507-5360 GCA_003220955.1 Gemmatimonadota bacterium
CTTGTACTTGCTCGCGGCAAGCAGGGAATCCATGCGCGCGGTGCCGAGCTCGAACTCGACGACTTTCTGTCCGTTGAGCCAGTGCTCGCCGTGGTTCTTGCGGAACACGATGCGTGAGCGGTTCCACTCGCCCACGGGATGCAGCTGTTTCTGCTCGTTGGGCGCGATCAGATCGTACAACCCGGCGGCGCGGTGAGTCGGCAGCTTGCCGTCCTCGTGGCGGTCGTCGTCGAGAATTTGATACTCGAAGCCGAGGGCGGAGTGAGTGGGCCCTCCCTGGGTGCCCGCGCCCCCTTGGGCCATCGACATTGCTTCGGACACGTTGTATTTGACGCCGCTGTTCGCGCCCGGCGTGACTTTCCACTCGAAGCTCAGCTCGAAATCGACGAACGAATCGACCGTCATGAGATCGCCGCCGACAAGGGGCCGGCCGTCGGCCACGCGCGGCACGTCGCCCGAGGCGATCTTCTTGATCGCGCGGTCGACCACGACCCAGTGGGCGGTGGGGACGGTGTCGTAGCCGAGGCCGCGCCAGCCGGCGAGCGTGCGGCCGTCGAAGAGCAACCGCCAACCGGCCGTGCGCTCGGCGGGGGTCAACGAATTGGCGGCAGGGGCGGCAGGGGGTGTCCCGGTTTGGAGCAGAGACAGGATTAGAACTGCGGCGATCATGAGAGCTCCTCAGTCAAACGCGCCGGTTCGAGCCGCGGCGCCAGCAAATGAATAATCGTCCACGCCGTGACGTAGGCAAACCCGCAGACGGCAAAGATCGAGGCGTAGTTGCCTCCCGTCGCATCGAGAATGCGGCCGGTGAGCCACTGGAAGAGTACGCCGCCCATCGCGCCGGCAAAGCCGCCGATCCCGGAGACGGACGCCACGGCACTCGGCGGGAACATGTCGCTCGCGAGCGTATAGACGTTGGCCGACCAGCCTTGGTGCGCGGCGGCCGCCAGCGCGACGATGAGTACTGCGGTCCACAGACTTCCGGCGCGCGGCGCCAGCGCCGTCGGCACGATCGCGAGCGCCATCAAGAGCATCGCGGTCTTGCGCGCGCGGTTCACGGTCCAGTTGCGCTTGAGCAGCGCGCTCGACAACCACCCGCCGCCGATCGATCCCACGTCGGCGATTACATACACCGTAATGAGAGGAAGGGCGACTTGCGCGAGCTTGATGCCGTAGGTGCGGTCGAGGAATTTCGGAAGCCAATACAGGTAGAACCACCACACGGGGTCGGCGAGGAACTTGCCGGCGACGATGGCCCAAGTCTGGCGGACGGTGAGGAGGCGGAGCCACGGAACGCGGGGCTCGGGGCTAGGGGTTGGGGCCTCGTGGCTGGGGCTTCGGTATAGTGCCAACCACAGAAACAGCCACAAGAATCCCAGCGACCCTGTCACGACAAACGCCCAGCGCCAGCCCCAGTTCAGCGCGATCAACGGAACGATGAGCGGCGTAAGGATCGCGCCGGTGTTCGTGCCGGCGTTGAAGATGCCCGTGGCGAGGGCCCGCTCCTCTTTGGGGAACCATTGGCCCACGCTCTTGATGGCGCCGGGAAAGTTGGCGGACTCGCCGAGGCCGAGCAGCGCGCGCGCGGCGGCAAAGGCGGCGGTGGTGCGGGCGAGCGCATGGCCGATCGCCGCGAGGCTCCACACGACGACCGCGGTGGCAAAGCCGCGGCGCACACCCACGCGGTCGAGCCACCATCCCGCGATCAGGAAGCCGAATGCGTAAACAAACGTGAACGAGTAGACCACGGCGGCGTACTGCGACTCCGACCAGGTCAGCTCGCGCTGCAACGTCGGCGCGAGAATGCTCAGGACCTGGCGATCCATGTAGTTGATCGTGGTGACAGCAAACAGCAGGGCGCAAATCGTCCAGCGGTAGCCGAGGCGGGGCGTTGGGGGGGCGGCCGTGGACGTCACAGCGTGACGCCTTCTTTCCAGATGGCGATCTCGCGATAACCGTGTTTTTCGTTGTTCGCGAGCGCGCGTCCCGAGGCCACGTCGAGGATCAGGGTGAACAAGTCATCCGCGAGCTGGTCCATCGTGGCGGCGCCATCGAGCAATGCTCCCGCGTCGAAATCGATCCAGTGGGGCTTCTTTGCGGCGATCGCGGTGTTGGAGGAGACTTTGAGCGTCGGGACGGGGAACCCGAGCGGCGTACCGCGGCCCGTCGTGAACAGGAGCAGCGTCGCGCCGCTCGCGACCAGCGCCGTGGACGACACGCCGTCGTTTCCCGGCGACTCGAGCAGCGCCAGCCCCCCTGCCCGCGTGGCCGCGGGCTCGCCGTAGCGCAGCACCTGCGTGACGGGCGCCTGCCCGCCCTTCTGAATCGCCCCCAGCGATTTCTCCTCGAGCGTAGTCAGCCCCCCGGCGATGTTGCCGGGCGATGGGTTCTCGTAGATCGGCTGACCATGGCGCAGAAAGTACGCTTTGAAGTCGTTGATGAGCGCGACGGTCGCCTGGAACACCGTCTCGTCCACGGCCCGGCTCATCAACGCCCGCTCGGCGCCGAACATTTCCGGCACTTCCGTCAAGATGACCCCACCGCCCAGTGTCGTCAGGCGGTCGGCGATGCGCCCCGCGAGGGGATTGGCCGTGATGCCGCTCAACCCGTCTGAGCCGCCGCATTTGTGGCCGAGGATGAGATCGGACGCGGGGCACTCCTCGCGTTGGTCGCCCGTCATTGCGGCGACGAGCTGCCCCAGGGCCTCCAGCCCCGCGTCCACCTCGTCGGTGACGTCCTGCGAATTGAAAAACCGGAGGCGGTCGCGGTCGACGCTGCCCGCGAGCTCGAGGAGCGCGTCCATCTGGTTGTTCTCGCAGCCGAGGCCGAGGACCAGCACGCCGCCCGCGTTGGGATGGCGCAGCAGGCCGGCGAGGGCGCGTTGCGTGTTGCGGAGGTCGTCACCGAGCTGGCCGCATCCGTAGGGGTGCGAGAAGGTGTAGACGCCGTCAATGCGTCCCTGGAACCGCGCCGCGCCTTCGCGCGCAATACGCTCGGCCGCATGGTTCACGCAGCCGACCGTGTTGAGGATCCACACCTCGTTGCGCGTACCGACGCGGCCGTTAGGGCGGCGGTAGCCCATGAACGTGGGGGCGCGTAGGGGCGCAGCATGCTGCGCCCCTACCCGCACGTCCGCAGGTTCGTACGTGTATTCGAGCACGCCCTCCAGGCACGTCTTGAGATTGTGCGAGTGGACCCACGCGCCGCAGGCGATCGGCGCAGTCGCGGCACCGATGGGGAAGCCGTATTTGACGACCGTCTGTCCGCGGGCGAGGGGGCGCAGCGCGAGTTTGTGACCGGCGGGGACGTCGTCGGCGAGCACGACGCGCTCGCCCTCGACCATCAGTTCGTCCCCTGCGATGAGCGCCTGAACCGCCACCGCGACGTCGTCCGCCGGGTGGATTTTGACGGCCCGGGCAGCCACGATCACCGCGTGAAGTCCTGGTAATACGTCTCGATCTGGTTTGGTGTGGCGGTTCCGGAGAGGATCAGGATTCGGTGACGGAACGTGGTCGATTGTCCCGGGGCGAGCCGGAAGTTGCGCTCGCTCTTTCCGTTCGAGAACACCTTCTCGCCAAGCGGGTTGGCGGCGAAGAGACCATATCCGCGAGCGTGCCAGTACGTGGGGAAGCCGACGTTCGTAGGATGGTCCAAGATGGCGAGGGTCACGGGCTCCCCCTGCACGACCCCCGTGAGCATCGTCCAGCGCCCGCGCGTACCCCAGACCGAGTCGCCCTCGAGGCCCTCGGAGCTGCGATAGTGCCCGGTGATGCCCTCGTTGTTGAGCATGGGAACGGTCGTGGCGTGGCCGGCGGCATCGGTGAACACTTCGGGCGTGGTCGCGGGCTGCTCCAGCGCACGGGCCACACGCATGCCGATCAGCCCTTCCTTATTATCGGTGAAGATCACCGGTGCGTCGAGCGCCGTCAGGGTCGTGATGCGATCGATGGCGCGCAGTCCGTCCGCGGCCCGGAAGACGAAGCGGGTGTCCTCGCGCAGCACAGGCTTGCCTTGGGAGTTCACCCATTCGGCCGTCACGTCGAGCGTGCCCTCGCCCCGGCCGCTCTTGGCGCCCCGCACCGCGCGATGGAGGATGGTGCCCATCTTGTCGGCCCGCGCCGCGGGGATCGCGTCCGAGTTGTTCCAGAAGTCCAGCCCGTTCACGTCGCCGTGATCGAACCACAAGCCCACCTGGTGCGGGTGGTCCACCCGCTCCCCCGGCCGGGGGTCGAGCGGCCAGCCCCGCGTCACCAGCGCGCCCGACGCGGCGTGGATCGGGTAGAGCGTCGGCTTCTTGAGCGTGGCCGGCCAGATGTAGGAGGTGAAGGGTTTGCCGTCGACGGTGACGTCGACCCGCCGCAGATCATCGTGCGGGACGACCTCGACGCGGGGCGCCACCCCCTGCGCGTGTAGGGGCGCAGCATGCTGCGCCCCTACCCACGTCACCACCAGACTCAGCCACAACGACAGCCAAGGCTTGCGCATGTTCTGTCCCCTCAACCCATCACGATGTCTTGCCTGCCATCGTCGAACATCGCCTTGCGGCCGCTGTGCATCGCGGCGACGGTCATGCACAACGCGACCGAGTGGCTGTAGCCGGCGTCGATGTTCGCGTTGGTCTTCCCACGGGAGCGGACGCACTCCATCCAGTTCCATACGTTGGCAGTGGTGGAAGAGTCGCCGCCGGCGTTCGCCGCGGTCTCCGTCGGCGCCACCTCGGAGAGCTTCATCGTGGGCAGCTGGTTCGCCTTCATGCCCATTTCCGCCGCGGAGCGCTCGGTGAGCCCGCCGTTGGGCGAGATCTCGTTCGTATCGAGGTTCAACATCCCCGCGTTCGAGTAGTACAGCTCCTT
>QHTW01000031.1 GCA_003220955.1 Gemmatimonadota bacterium
CCTCCGGGTACGCCTGCGCCGTCAGGCCGCCGGCGCGCTCGATCACGTCCGCCAGGCGCTCATCTTTGGAGCGCAGGGAGTACGTCCCTGGGTAACGCACCTGGCCGGCCACGACGACGGCACGCTGCAGGTCGAATTGCGGCTCCTGCATGATCAGCACGTTGTCGTACGGCTGGAGCGGCACCTCGGCCGCGCCGCTCGCGGGCACCTGCACGCCCGGCGGCCCGACGAACCGGCCGTCGGCCGTGCGCTCGAACAGATACGTCGAGTCGAGCGGCACGCGCAACGTCGTCGCCAGCTGCCCGCGCGAGCGGTCCTCGGGAAGCCGCGCGATCTCGGCTTCCTTCAAGTACGCCCCGACCATCGGCCCGCGCGCGAGCTGCACGAGATCGCGCAGCGTCAGGCCCGGCCGCCACGGGAAGCGGCCCGGCTTGTTCACGCGGCCGGCAATCGCGACGTAATAGGTTTCGCTCAAGGGCGGTAGCGAGTCGATGACCACCGAGTCGCCGTCCATGAGGGCCAACGCGGGGACGCGGATTCCGGGCGCGCCCAGATCCGCTGTCCGGTAGCTTGTGCCTTGCCCGTCACCGGCCGGCGCGGATGCCGCCGTGGCCAGCGCGACATCCACCGCGGCACGAGGCGCGCGCCCCGGCCCACGCTCGGCCGCCGCAAGGATCCGGTGCACCGTCACGCGCTGCAGCGCGGCGTCCGCCCGGAACCCGCCGCTCGCCGCGAGCAGGTCGCCGAGCTGCTCGCCCGTCTTCAGCTCGTAGATCCCCGGCCGGATCACCGCTCCCGCCACTTGGACCCGCGTCTCGTGCACGGGCACGAACACGACATCGCCGGTTTCGAGCCGGATGTCGCTGCGCGCTTCGCCGCGCAGCAGATAGTCGTACAGATCCAGCGATGCGACCGGCTTGCCGAGTCGCTGCACGTCGATCCGTCGCATGTTCGCGCGCTCGGTCACGCCGCCCGCCGCGTACAGTGCCGTGAGCACGGTGCCGAGCGAGCTGATCTGGTAAGCACCGGGCTGCGTGACCTCACCTACGACGTAGATCTGGTTCGCGCGTACGTTCGCGACTGAGACGTCGAACCGCGTGGTCGCGTTGGTGCCGCGGCGCACGCCGGAGTAAACGCGCCCAAGGCGGGTGTACAGCATGTCGCGCAGCTGATTCAGCGTGAGGTTGCTGACGAACACCTGCCCCACCTGCGGGATCAGGATGAATCCCTCGCGCGTCACCTGCAGCGTGTACGCCAGCTCCACGTCGCCGGTGAGGATCAGTACGAGCATGTCTCCAGGACCGAGCTTGTAATCGGCGGGCACCGGCCCGGCGAGTAGCGGCAGGAATTGCGTCGAGGTGCGGCGGAACACGTCCACGCCGAACACACGGCTCGGCGGTGCCAGCGTGTCACCGCGGCGGCG
The DNA here is from genome assembly GCA_003220955.1 of Gemmatimonadota bacterium. GTDB lineage: Bacteria > Gemmatimonadota > Gemmatimonadetes > Gemmatimonadales > GWC2-71-9 > 20CM-2-65-7. The sequence continues at coordinate 1,424 of QHTW01000031.1, forward strand.
AATCATGCCCGTGTCGACCGGCAAGTTGGCGCCCTCGGACTGGAACGGCGCAAGGCCGAGCGCCTGTAGAGCGGCGAGCTCGTTCGGCGCAGGCGGGCCGCTGCTCGGTCCGGTCGCGGGCCCGAGGTAGCTGTCGAGCAGGCTCTCCGGGTAGCCGCTGGCGCGCAGCCGCGCGCGGATCTGGTCGAGACTCAGTCCCGAGTCCCGGATCCGCTGACGGATCACGTCGGGATTCTGCAACAGCATCTGTTGCAGTTGTCCCTGCGAAACCCCACCGGGCACCTGGCCGGCGGCGGCGGACGCGATCAAACCGAAGGCGCAGAGGCCTAGCGCCGCGGCGGTGAATACCTTCATGTGCAACCCAATCCCCAAGGGCTCTAGAGACCTGAGAACTTGCCGGGTAACTCTCGGACTGTCAACCTGTTAAACGGGGCTTGGCCCTGCGATAGCTAATAAGCTATCATAGGCCATGACCACCACTGCTGCGCTCCTCCGCCAGGCCCGCACGCGTGCCGGTCTGAGCCAGCGACAGCTGGCGCAGCGCGCCGGGACTGCCCAGTCCGTCATCGCCCGCATCGAGCGCGGTCAGACGAGCCCGACGTGGGAGACGCTCAAGCGCCTGCTCGCGGCTGCGGGCTACGACCTCGCGGCGCAGCTCGAGCCGCAGGTCGCCGTGGGGTCGCACATGCTGGATGATGTGCCCCGCATCCTCGCGATGACCCCGGAGCAGCGCCTGCAGGAGGTCGAGAACGTGAGCAAGTTCTTGCATCAGGTGCGACGTGTCTGAGCCCGTTTCGCCCGTCACGCCGCTCGATCTCGAGAAGCTCTTTACCACCCTGGTCCGTCACCGCGTGGACTTCGTGTTGATTGGCGCTCTCGCGGCGCGCCTCCAGGGCTTCCCGAGAGCCACATACGACGCCGACATCACCCCGGCGCGCGACGCCGGCAACCTGCAGCGTTTGGCCACTGCACTGCGCGAGCTCGATGCTCGTATCTACACGGACACAATACCCGAGGGGTTGGCTTTCGATTGCAGTCCGCAGATGCTGGCGCGGGCGGATGTGTGGAACCTGGTGACGAAAGCGGGACGGCTGGACCTGGCATTCCAGCCCTCGGGCACGGCAGGCTACGAGGACCTCGCGCGCCACGCGATCCATTTCACCGTCTACGGCGATGACCTTCTCGCTGCTCGGCTCGAGGACATCATGCGGTCGAAACAAGCGGCTGGGAGGCCGCAAGACAAGCAGGATGTCGAATTGATTCGTGAGATGTTGACGAGACGGACGGCCCCCCCTGAAAAGCAGACGCCAAAGCGGCGCAGGCGCGATTCCTAGAACAGGGGTTTGTACACCTCCGCGGTCAACAGCGCGGTCTTCTGCCACGTAAACTGGCGCGCGCGCTCCCAGCCGCGCTGGATCAGCTCGTCGCGCTCGTCGGGATCTTCGAGGCGCTCGATCGCATGCATGTAGTCGCCCGGATCGCGGCCTTCGACCACTACGGCCGCGCCGCCCGAGACCTCCTTCAACCCTCCCGCACCCGAGGTGACCACGGGCAGACCCGAAGCAAACGCCTCGAGCACCGGGAAACCAAACCCCTCATATAAAGAAGGAAAGAGCAGCACGTCGGCGGCGCGATAGGCGCGGCGCAGCGCGGTCTCGTCAGCGGACGACACGCTGCGCACCGCGCTGCGCAGGTCGAGCCGCTCGATCAATTGCTCCTGCTCGGGCGTGAAGCGGCCGCCCACCTGGAGCAGGTAGGCATCGGTCTGCTGGCGCAGGCGCGCGAGCGTCTGAATGACGAGCGGGACATTCTTGCGATCGACGGTGCTGCCGACGTGCAGCACGACGAACGCGTCCTCGGGAATCCGCCAGTCGCGCCGCCCGCGCTCGCGCGCGACCGTCGACTCGCCGTAGAACGCGCGATCCACGCCGAACGGCACGACGAAGATATTCTTGTCGTTGCCGAGCCAGGTCGCGAGCTCGTGCTTGAGCCAATGCGTGCCGACGATGTAGGCGTCGGCCTGGCGCAGCGCCTTGAGCGCCTGGCGCAGGAAGCGCGTGCGCACCCCTTCGCGCCACCCCTCGCGCCAGGTTTCCGTCGGCGAGCGCAGCACGACGACCGGCATGAGATCGTGCACCGTCACGACGACGGGGCACCGGCCCGCCCGCTCGATCATGTGCGCATAGCTGTGATCGAGCACGTGCACGAGGTCGGCGCGCTTGGCCTCGCGCTTCACGCGCCACGGATAGAAGTAGTAGCGGGCCGCCCACTGTTGCGGCCCGTGCAGCGGGCCGGGCAATACGACGCGCGACGGATCGACGGGCTGCGTCCACCAGCGGACGAACGCTTCGCGGCTGTTGCGGCGCTTTCTCGTGGGTGCGCGGTCCCCCACGGAGTCGCGCGTCAACGCGCCGATGTGCGCGGCAAGCCGCACGTGAAACCCGAACTCGCTGCTCTCCAGCCAGTCGTGCAGGCGATGGGCGTACTTGTCCATAGCGGCCCAGCGCTCGAGCGGAAGATCCGGAACCAGCAAGACCGTGGACATGGGTTACTTGACCACCTGCTGCCAGAACGTCAGCGTTCGTTCCGCGATCGCATCATCGGAGTAGAGCCGCAACGCTCGCGCGCGTGCCGCTTGCGCGAGTCCGCGTCGCGTCGCCTGATCGCTCAGTCGTTCGACGGCGGCCGCCATAGCCTGCAGATCTCCGTCGGGCACGACGATCCCGGCATCGCCGATGAGCTCCGAGATGACGCATGAGCACCTGGCCATTGGTTTCTCGCCATTCATTCGACGAACGCGACGGCAGCACCAGCACGTCGAGTTCGGGCCACAGATTCGCGACGTGCTCGGCCGGCAATCCTCCGGTCCACCGCACGCGCGCGGCGAGGCGCAGCTCGGTCGCGAGCTGTTCGAGGCGCTCTCGGTCGGGACCGTCGCCGACGATCGTCAGCCGCCACTTGGCGGCGCGCTGCAGCGCGAGCGCCTGCAACAAATTATCGAGTCCCTTCTGCGGGACCAGACGGCCGACGAATCCGATGGCGAGGCCCTCGTGCGGCACGTGCTGCGGCTCGTGCGGCGCGACGGCGCCGAGCTGCGGGATCACCGCGATGGGGAGCTTGGGGGCGTCGCGGCGCACCAGCGAACCGGCGAGATCGCTGCCGGCGATGAGGCCCGCGAGGCGGCGCAGCATGCGCCGATGCTTCCAGGAGAGCCACCAATCGAGCTGCAGCTCGACGTTTTGATGCGTGAACATCACGACGGGGATGCCGAGCCGGCGGGAGGCGCTGAAGACCTGCCGCGCCGCCAGTGTGCTCGGCTCTTCCTCTATTTGGACGAGATCGGGACGGCGATCGCGCAACAGCGCTCTGAGCGCGCGGCGGCCGTATTGGGCTTTCGACAGGTCGCCTTTGTTGCCCATGCCGCTCGCGGGCAGCGGAAACACCTCGAGCGCGCCCTGGCGCTCCCAGGCGACGTCGACCGGCCGGCCGAACCACGGCTCGCGCCAGCGCTGCGGGATGGCGACGGTGACTTCCAGGCCGCGCGCGGCCAACGCCCGGAGCTTGCCGCGGTGAGTCGGCTGCAAGTACGTGTGGGAGATGACGAGAACTCTGCGCATTGATATATTCCCGCCTCGCGGGCCCTTAGCTCAGCGGTTAGAGCAGCGGACTCATAATCCGTAGGTCCCAGGTTCAAATCCTGGAGGGCCCACCTAGACGTCTAGACGTCGAGACGTCTAGCACTGCGGGTGGCTAGCTCAGCTGGTTAGAGCGCCGGTCTCACATACCGGAGGTCACAGGTTCGAGTCCTGTGCCGCCCATTATAACAGATTACAGCAGTCCTTCCCGCCTCAATTTTCCCAGCTGATCGTAATATGCTTCGTGCACGCCAAGCACTTCGGGGCCCGACACCGTGGCAACGCCCGCTTTCCCCACCTCGATGCCCGCCGCGAAGTTCGCCAGGTGCGCCGCCTCGCGCACACTGGCCCCGGCGGCGAGCGCCGTGCCGACCCACGCCGTCACCGTGTCGCCCGCGCCCGAGACATCGAACACCTCGCGCGCCATAGTGGGGATGCGGGTGATCTCGTGATCCTTCGTCACGAGCATCATCCCCTCGCCGCCGAGGGTCAGCAGCAGGTTGTCGACAGCGAGCTTGCCGAGCGCGTCGGGCAGCGCGTCCGGGTGGGCGAGGTCGAGCGCCGCGCCCATCGCCAGCTCCAGCTCGCGGCGGTTGGGCTTGAAAACGGTCGCCCCGCGATAGGCGAAGAAATTCTTGAACTTAGGATCCACGACCACGGGCAGGCTGCGTTTCTTGGCAATCGTCAGGGAGCGCTCGATCACCTGTGGCACGAGCGTGCCCTTGTTGTAGTCTTCGATCAGCAGCGCATCGGCATCGCGGAGTGCGCGCTCCAGCGCCGCGCCGAGCTGCTCCATCACGCGCGCCGAGATGGGATCTTCGATCTCTTCGTCGATGCGCAGCATCTGCTGGCCGCGCGCGACCACGCGCGTCTTGGACGTCGTGGGCCGTCCCGGATCCGTGACGAGATAACTCGTGCTGAGATGCAGGTCGTCGAGCTCGTCGCGCACTGAGGTTCCGCGCGCGTCCTGGCCCACGACCGCGACCAGCCGGCACTCGGCGCCGAGCGCGGCGACGTTGGCCGCGACGTTGGCGGCACCGCCGAGGCCGTGGCGGCTCGCGTGGACCGTGACGACCGGCACCGGCGCCTCGGGTGAGACGCGATCGACTTCACCGACGAGGTAGACGTCGAGCATCGCGTCGCCGACGACGACGACCTTCGTCGTGGCCATCTTGCGCAGCAGCGCTTCGAGGCGGTCGCGGGTGATGCGCGTATCAGGCGCGGGCATCAGGGAATCTGGCTGACTTTCTTCGTGCGCCACTCGAGCCGTACCGTGCCAATCCAGCGAGTCTGGCTCGCGCCACTCACGTGCCCGGCGTTGGAGATCAGATGGACTCCGCCGTCGGCAGACAGCTCCCAGCGCCCGTGCGCGGCATGTCCACCGGCTGCGAGCCGCAGGGTGCGCTGGACAATGCCGGCGAGGAACGTGGGCGTGGAGGGGAACGCGCTCTCCGGCGGATGGGGCAGGTGGAGATCTCCCTCCCCTTGTCGCAAGAACGTGATCTCGGGTTGGAGGAGAACCCCTGACGACGGCATGAGGCTCAGCTTCAGCGTCGTCTGATCGTAATCGGAGAAATTGCGGCCGGTGCCGAGCCCGAAGTAAATCGGCGTCTGGGTGTTGTCTTCGTTCCGGTAGGTGAGATTCGTGACGCGGGTGTAGAACAGCGTCCATGCGGCGGCGGAATGCGGCACGCTCCCCTGTGCTCCTACGGTCAGCCCATAGCTCGGGGGCTTCAGATCGTGCGCGGTCTTTTTATCAATCTGGATATCGTCGAGCATGCCCTGCACGAAGAGCGTCACCTTGCCCTGACGCTGCGCATCAAATCCTAGGAACGAGTTGACGGTGGTGCCGGTGTTGATCTGCGCCAAGTACCCGATGCCGAAATTCAGGTACCACGGCTCGATCTGCCGGCCGACTCCCGAGAGGACCGAGCCGTCCCACACTGCCAAAGTCCAGCGACCGGGCGGGCGAATCCAGAGGCGGTGCTGGACCATGTAACGATGCGCCGCCGCGCCGGTGGAATCGGGGAGATCGTTCATCTGGAATGCGATTCCCTCCAGCTTCACGCCCGTCGTGCCGAGCGAGAGAGCGAAGTGATCTGGTCCGTAACGGCGCTCGGTCCCCAGTTCCGGTCGAGACTGCCGAAGAAGAGGTCCGCGTACGTGAATTGCGCGCTGATGTACGCTTCTTCGAACTTGCCGGCCACGATGCGGTCCTTCTTGCCATACCAATCGGGGTCGTACTTCAGTCGCGTATCGAAGTAGGGGTGCGAGGCAAAGACGACTGGGCCGAAGTACAGCGTCAGCGCCGCGCCGCCGGAGAACGTGGCATGGCCGGGTCCCGCTGCGCGCAGCGGATCGCGCCGCGCATGCGAGCTGGCAGCGACGCCGGCGTGCACGTCCAGGCGCGCGGAAGGCCCGCGCTGCGTCCGCCTCAGATCCGAGCGCATCTGCCGAACGACGGTCCACTCGGCGTTCGTCACGACGGTGCTGTCCACTGCGTCGAGCGTTCGCAGGAGATCGGTTGCGCGCAACGGCCGCGTGAGCGGCGTCGGATCCACGAGACGACGACGCGCGATCAGATGCTCGATGAATGGCGTGCCCCACCAGGAGAGGGGGACGTAGGGCGAGGCTTCCTGGGCCGTGGCGCTGG
>QHTW01000032.1 GCA_003220955.1 Gemmatimonadota bacterium
TGGGCTGCAGCCGTATGGGTGTGGGTGCGTGCTGTTTCGCGACCCGTCGGTTGGGCGCTTCTATCGGCACGATTCGCCCTACACCTACTTCACATCGGATGAGATGCACCTCGGCGAGATCGCGCTTGAATGTTCGCGTCCCGGGGCCGCGGCCGTGGCGCTGTGGGCGACGCAGCGACTGTTTCCCCTGGAGCGCGGGGGAGCGTTCGCGAAGGGTCTGGCGGCCGGGCGCGCGGCCGCGCTCGACCTGCACGCCCGGCTGCGTCGCGACGGGCGGTTCGTGACGGGCACTGCGCCCGAGCTCGACATCCTCGTGTGGGCTCCACGCGCCAAGAGCGTCGGCGAGGCGTCGAATCTGGCACGGCGGATTTTTGCGGAAGCGGCGCAGCGTCAGCTCCATCTCGCGATCGCGACGTTGCCGGTGCACCTGATCGACGTCGGGGACATGACACGCGATCGCGACACGATCGTCTGCCTGCGCTCCGTGCTGATGAAGCCGGAGCACCAGGAATGGACGGATCGGATTTGGACGATTCTCGACGCGGCGACCAGCGCCGCGGGTGTCACGCGCTAGTCGACATACCCGCTCGAGAGCCGGACGATCAGATTGCGACCCGGATCGAACGCGAACTCCTTGTATCTGCTCAAGAAGCTGCGATAGCGCTGGTTCGTCGCGTTGCGGAGTGCGATGTCTAGCCGCATCGGCCGTCCGAACAGGCGCACGTCCGAGCCGCCGCCGAGGTGGACGAGCGCGTAGCCCGCGGTCGGAATGTCGAGCGGATTGGGGCGGTCCGGCCGCGCGTAGGCGTCGACATCGATGCTGAAACGATCGCGCCAGCTGAAACCGATCGTCGCGCGCCGCGGTGGCAGGAGCGGCAGCGGCTCATGCGACGTGAGATTGGTCCCCCGCACCGCCTCGACCCGGCCGCGCGCAACCAGACCCCGCGCGACTTCGGCTTCGAGCTCCGCTTCGCCGCCGAGCATTTCGGCCTCCGACTGTCCGTACTGATAGACGCGGAGCGAATCGATGAACGTGGCGGTCGGCGTGATGTAGACGTAGTCGGACATGCGATTGTGATAGGCGGCGACCTCGAAGCGGGCCCGGCGCCCGCTCCAGCGCATGCCCAAATCGACGCCGCGGCTCGCCTCCGGCTTTAGCGTCGAATCCCCCCGCTCGTAGCGAGCCTCACCGAGATGCGGGCCGTTGGCGAACAGCTCGAACAAGGTGGGCGCGCGCCACGCTCTGCCGACGTTGAGACTCAACGACAATCCCGACGCGGGTGAGAAGACCACGCCGGCGTTGCCGGACCACGCCTGGGAGTTGCGATCCTGCGCGACAACCCCAAGTGAGTCGTTGCGATCGGCGCTGAGGCGCCGTGCGTCCGCGCGGAGCCCGGCGAGCAGGGTCCAGCGTCCCGAGCCCGGACTCCATTGCTGGAATGCAAAGGCAGCGCCCGACAGCGTGCTCGCGTTGGGAACGATCGGCTCGCGTCCGCTTGCATCGTTGTGCTGGCCGACGGTCGTGATGCCGAACGTGGTGCCGCCGTGATGCAGGAGCAGATCGAGCGAGCCGGTCTGGAGCAGCAGATTGAATTGCTCCGACTCCTTCCCGGTCGAGTCGTCCGCGATTTCGATCAACGAGTGGCGTTGCACCTGGGCCTTGGCTTCGAGCCGCCAATGCCCCCACGGCCGCTGGCCGGTGATCTGCACGCGTTCATCTCCGGCTTTGCGCTCGGGACCGCCAGTCTCGCCCGGCGGGGCATTCGCCTCGAGCAGCTTGAACTCGCCGCCGTAGTGGACGACGCGAGCCGACAGGGAGCTGCCCGCCGGCCACCGCCAGCCCGCCGCGGCTTCGCCGTTGAACGCGCCGAAGCCCGTGTTGTCGAGCTCGCCCGCCGGCGTGTGCAGGTTGCCGGCATGCCGGCCGATCGCGGCGACGCGCCACCCCATGTTTCCCCGCGCGCCTTCGACCTGTGCGCCGGGGGCGAGCTCGATGTTGTTGCTCGCCGCCGAGAGGGTGAATCCCGTGCGCAGGAACCCGGGCCCGCCGGCGGCGTCGGGCAGCGCTGCGGAGATCACGTTGACGACGCCACCGAGCGCATCGGAGCCGTACAACACACTCGCGGGCCCGCGAGTCACCTCGACGCGGCGTACGAACGCCGTCTCGACCGATGGGCCGTCCTCATCGCTCCACGAGTAGTCCTCGAGCCGGCTGCCGTTCTCGAGCACGAGCACGCGCGGGCCCGAGAAGCCACGAATCACCGGTTTCCCGATCTGTAAGCCCGTCGTGATCGCGTTGACGCCGGGGAGTGCTGCGACCACGTGCGCGAGTGAGACGCTTTGCGCGCGCCGCAGCTCATCGCCGGCGAGCGCCGCAGTCGGGAGGGGCGAGAGCTGGGAAGCGAGCGGCTGCCGCGTCGCGGTGACGGTCACGGGCTCGAGCCGGAACGCACTGGGGGTGAGCACGATTGCCAATGCGGGCTGCCCCGTGCCGACCGAGATCTCGCGCACCGCCGGACCGAATCCGGTGCGCCGCACGGTGAGGGTGTAGCTGCCAGGCGCCAGCGCGATCCGAAATCCGCCGTCGGCGCCGGTCGTTACCCTCGTGCCGAGGTCGGCGACTTCGACGATGGCCTGTGGGATGGGCTGGCCGGCAGTGTCCACGACGTGGCCCGTTACGGTATCCGCCGGCAGGATGAGGATTGATAAGACCAGCGCGAGCATGCCTTAAAACTATCTCTGTGGGTCTGGCCAGACAGCCCGTCCCGGCGAGATTACTGCCCCCATGACGAGCTGGCTCGCCGATTGGGCAAACCTGCTGCTGCGCTGGGCGCACTTCGTGGCCGGCATCGCCTGGATCGGCAGCTCCTTCTATTTCATCTGGCTGGACCGCGCACTGACCAAACCCGAACACGCCAAGCCCGGCGTCGAGGGCGACCTGTGGATGGTGCACAGCGGTGGCTTCTATCAGGTCGAGAAGCGTCGCCCCGGCCCGGGCGAAGTCCTTCCCGTGCTGCATTGGTTCAAATGGGAAGCGATGCTGACGTGGATCACGGGCATCGCCCTGCTCATCCTCGTCTTCTACCTGGGCGGCGCCTATCTGCTCGATCCGAGCGTGTCCCGCATCAGCCGCGGCGCGGCGATAGTCTTGGGAATCGGGCTGATTGTGCTCGGCTGGCCGATGTACGACGGTGTCTGGCGCTCGCCGCTCGCGCGCCGTCCGCCGATCGCGGCCGCGATTTCACTCGCGCTGCTGACCGCCGTCACGGTACTGGTGTGCCGGCTATTCTCCGGCCGCGCCGCCTTCATGCATGTTGGGGCGCTGCTCGGCACGATCATGGTCGCGAATGTCTGGGAGCGCATTCTTCCCGCGCAGCGGCAGATGCTCGACGCGACGCGCGCCGGTCGCCCGGCCGACTTCACGCTCGGCGAGCGCGCGAAACAGCGCTCGGTCCACAACAGCTACATGACGTTTCCGCTGCTGTTCATCATGCTGTCGAATCATTTTCCAGCGACGTATGCGAGTCCGGTTAACTGGGCGGTACTCTTGCTGCTCTGCGTCGCGGGCGCGTTCGTGCGGCACGCCATGATCGGGCGCGGCCGCTCGGCCCGCTGGGCGCTGCTTCCCGCCGCGCTCACGCTCGCCGGTGCCATGTTCTTTTCAACGCCCCAACGTGCTGCGGCGCGCATTCCCACTGCAACCGACTCGGTGCCGTCGTTTGCGGCGGTGCGGTCCGTGATCGCGCAGCGGTGCCAGCCGTGTCACTCGCAGTATCAGAGCGACCGCACCTTCGGCCCCGCGCCGGGCGGCGTCACGTTCGATACTCCGGAGAGTATCGCGCGGATGGGGGAACGCATCCGCGTGCGGGCAGTCGAAACGAAGACGATGCCGCTCGCGAACAAGACCGGGATCACCGACGCCGAGCGCGACCTCCTCGCACGCTGGATCGCGGGCGGCGCGCCGTTGCGTTAGAGCTGAGCCGTCGGCATGAACCGCGGCGCCCGCCGGGGCTTGGCGGCCTGCTCGTACGCATACGCGAGCTTCAGCAGCATCGACTCGCTGTTCGCCCGTCCGATGAACGACATCCCCACCGGTAACCCGAACGTGTAACCCACGGGCACCGCGATACTCGGATAGCCCGCCACGGCCGCCGGCGTCGAGCTCGCGCCCAGAAAGTGATCGCCGTTCACGAGGTCAGTCGGCCACGGTGGGCTCCCGGTGGGCGCCACGATCGCGTCGAGATTGTTCTGCGCGAAGACGACGTCGAGCCCTTCGGTCCGCGACAGACGCTGATCCTTCGCCAGCGCGTCGCGGTACACCTGATCAGTGAGCGGCCCCTTCTGCTGCGCTTGCAGGAACAGCTCCTGCCCGAAGTACGGCATCTCTTGGGCCTTATTCGCTTCGTTGAAGGCGATCACGTCAGCCAGCGTCTTAACCCGCGCGCCCGGCGCCCACGTGGCGAGATAGGCGGCGAGGTCGGCCTTCAGCTCATACAGCAGCACGATGAGCTCCGAGTCGTCGTACTCGCCGGCATGCGGGATGTCCGCGGGATCGACAATCACTGCGCCTTGCGACTTTAGCACTGCGATCGCCGCTTCGACGAGCACATCGGCTTCGGGACTGTAGCCGAAGAACTTCTTGCGGGCGACGCCGATCCGCGCGCCGCGCAAACCGGCAGGATCCAGACTCGCGGTGTAGTCCCGCCCCGCGAGCACACCCAGGAGCGCGGCCGCGTCGGCGACCGTGCGCGCCATCGGTCCGCCCGTGTCCTGACTGTGCGCGATCGGAATGATCCCCGCGCCGTCGACCAGGCCGACCGTCGGCTTCAC
>QHTW01000033.1 GCA_003220955.1 Gemmatimonadota bacterium
GCGTTGAATCGCTTGGCTGCCTGGCAGCAGCGTCGTAAAGGTGGAGGCTCATGAGACGGCTCATCGCGATCGGTTTGATGGGGATCGTGGAATGCCACGGCTCTCAACAATCGGACAGACAGGGTGGCGCAGCGCCGCCCCCCGAGTCGGAGGCGCCGGTCGCCCTCAACCCCGACGTGCCGATCGCCTATCCGCCGGCATTGTTCGAGCACAAGGTCGAAGGGGATGTCACGCTGCGGTTGTACGTCGATTCGACGGGCAAGCTAGTTCCGGAATCGACGCGCGTCGCGGAGCCGAGCGGCTACACCGCGCTGGATTCGGCGGCGCTGGCCGGCGCCAGGACGCTCCGATTCGCGCCCGCGAAGCGGCACGGCGTGCCAGTCGCGACCGAGTTCCTGCAGCCCGTCGAATTCCGCCAGGTGGGGACAACGCGCACGGGAGCGGTCACGCTCCCCCAGGCTCCTGCTCCCACTCACGCGACGATCCCACCACCGGCAGCAGCACCTCCACCCCCGCCACGGCCGAGACCGCGGCCGCCCGTTGTCCGGGATACGACACGAGCGGATACGACGAAGGTTCGCGCGCCGACTGATACGACTCGCCCGCCCGCCCCGCCGCCCCAACCCCCGCCCGACACCATCAAGGCGCGACCGGATACGAGTGCCTCAGCACATTAAGCCGTACGAGAACGTCCTCGAGACGATCGGCTGGACACCCCTGATCCGAATCAATAAGGTCACGCGCGGAGTGCGCACGCCCGTATACGCGAAGGCTGAGTTCTTCAATCCCGGCGGATCGGTGAAGGATCGCATCGGCCTCGCGATGATCGAAGCGGCGGAGCGCGCCGGAAAGCTCAAGCCGGGCGGGTTGATCGTCGAAGCGACGTCGGGCAACACGGGCGTGGGCCTGGCGATCGCGGCGGCCGTCAAAGGCTATCGCTGTATCTTCACGATGCCGGACAAGATGTCGCAGGAAAAGGCGCGGCTGCTGCGCGCCCTGGGTGCCGAGGTCATCATCACGCCCACCGCCGTGCCTCCGGATCACCCCGATAACTACATCATGAAGGGCCGCGCCATCGCCGCGGCGCACGACAACGCCATTTTCGCCGACCAGCATTACAACCCCGTGAATCCCGACGTGCATTACCACACGACCGGGCCTGAAATCTGGGAGCAGACGGACGGGCAGGTGACCCACTTCGTGTGCGCACCCGGCACGGGCGGCACCGTCAGCGGTGCCGGCAAATACCTGAAAGAGAAAAATCCCAGGATCCGCGTCGTTGCCGGTGATCCGGCCGGATCGATCTACACCGAGTTTGCCAAGACCCAGAAGAAGGGTGAGGGCCAACCATATAAGGTCGAGGGGATCGGCGGCGACAAGATTCCCACCTCGCTACACTGGGATGTCATCGACGAGTGGGTCGTGGTCAGCGACAAAGACGCGATGCTGATGGCGCGCCGGCTATCGAAAGAAGAGGGCCTCTTCGTCGGGGGATCGACGGGTGTGAACGTCGTGGCCGCGCTCGACGTCGCGCGCCGGCTCGACGACCCCAAGGCGCTCGTGGTGACCGTGCTGGCCGACACCGGCGAGCGCTACCTCAGCAAGGTCTACAACGACGAGTGGCTGCGCGAGAATCAGCTGATCGACGACGCGCGGCCAACCGTCGCGAAGCTCGTGTCCGCCAAGACGGGCGATGCCCCGCCGCTGATCCACGTCACGCCAGAAGCGTCCGTGCGCCAGGCGCTGAATCTCATGACGACCTACAACGTGTCGCAACTGCCGGTGCTGGAGGATGATGACGGCGTCGGTGCCGTCTCGGAGCAGGCGCTCATGGCGCGCGCGATCGGCCAGCCCAAGATCCTGGATACCGCGGTCCGGGACGTGATGGACCCCCCGTTCCCGGTCGTCGACGGCGAGTCGCCCGTGTCGCTGCTCACAACGCTGCTTTCCCGCACGACACCCGCGGCGCTGGTGCGACGGAACGGGAAGGTCGTCGGCATCGTGACGCGCTACGACCTGCTGCACCAGCTGGCGGGAATTCGCTGATGCGGGTCACAGTCCTGACTGGCGGCGCGACCCCTGAGCGCGCCGTGGCCTTCGCGAGCGCCTCCCAGATCGTGGCCGCCCTACGCAGCCGCATGCATGAGGTGCGGGTCGTCGATCTCGCCGGCGGCCTGCTGGATGAGCGCGCCGAGCGGGAGTTGCTGGGCGGCGCGGTCGGCCTCACACCCCCCGGTGTGGACGCGTTGGCCGAGCGTGAGCGGCAGATGCTGTCCGAGGGGCTGGCGGCGCTCGCGCCGGTGCGGGACGCCGAGGTGCTGTTTCTGGCGGTCCACGGCGGCGCCCTGGAAGGCGGCACGCTGCAGGCGGTGCTCGACGTCATCGGTGTCCGCTACACGGGCAGCGGACCGCTCGCGAGCGCGCTCGCCATGGACAAGGACCTCTCCAAGCGCCTGTTCCGCGCCGCCGGTGTCCCGGTCCCCGCCTGGTTCATGGCCCCCCCTCTGGCCGCCGAGGATGTGACCACCGCCCTGGGCTGGCCGGTCATAATTAAGCCGTCGAAGCAAGGCTCATCGGTCGGATTGACGCTCGTGAAGCGAGCCCAGGACTTGAGCGAGGCGGTGAAGCTGGCGGCCCGCTATGACGACGAGGTGATGGCGGAACAGTTCATTCCGGGGATCGAGCTGACGGTGGGCGTGCTAGGGGACGTGCCGCTGCCGGTCGGGCAAATCGTTCCGAAGCACGAGCTATTCGACTACGAGACCAAGTACACGCCGGGAATGTCGGAGGAGACCTTCCCCGCCAGGATCGCCACCGCGCTCGCCCGACAATTGCAAGAGTACGCCCTGATGGCGCACCGCGCCTTGAAGCTCAGCGGCTACTCGCGGATCGACTTCCGGGTGAGCCCCGAGGGAGACATCTTCTGTTTGGAAGCGAACTCCCTGCCGGGAATGACCCGCACCAGTCTGTTCCCTCAGGCCGCGCAGGCGGCGGGCATCCCCTTCCCGGAGCTGTGCGAGCGTATCGCGAGCCTGGCCCGGAACAACAGGACCGGAAAAGGGGGATAAAAACTAGACGCCTCAAAGGACACGTAGGAGCATAGATGGGCCCGCAGCGGATGTACGGTTTGACCCCATGGGTACGACGACTACTCGTCGCCAACCTGCTCGTATTTCTCGTTCAGAGCACGTTGTTGACCTCGCCGAGCTTCGTCGGTGCGTTCGGGTTCTCCCCCGCGCATGCCTGGCAATATCCGTGGACGTTCGTCACCTACATGTTCCTGCACGCAGGTATTCCGCACATCCTGTTCAACATGCTCGTGCTGTTCGTCTTCGGCTCGTCGGTCGAGGACCGGATGGGTGGTCGCCTGTTCCTGCTGTTCTATCTCCTCTGCGGTATCGGGGGAGCCGCATCGTCGTTCATCTTGCGGCAGCTGGTGCCCGTGTCGCAGATCATCGGCGCGTCGGGTGCCGTCCTCGGCGTCGCGGTCGCCTTCGCCTGGTACTGGCCCAGCCATCCGGTGTTCGTCTTCCCCCTGCCCGACCCCGTGCCGGCCAAGTGGCTCGTCACGTTCCTCGTCGCGTTGGATCTCGTGCTCGCGTTGATCGGCGCGAGCGACGGCATCGCGCACCTGGCGCATCTCGGCGGTGTGGGAGCCGCGCTGCTGTATCTCAAGGGCCAGGATCTGTGGGCGACACGCGGCGAGCGGCGCGACCGGCGGCTGTCCGAGTCCAGCGTGCTTGTGTCGCAGTCGCCCCGCGCAAGCCGGAGCGGCGGCACGTCCCCCACGGCCCAGCGGACGAATTCTCGCGGGAGGAGCGAGCCCGACGCGCGAGCGAACGCCGAGATCGATCGCGTGCTCGACAAGATCATCGCGAGCGGCGTAGAGAGCCTCACACCCGCCGAGCGCAAGTTTCTCACCGAGATCAGCCGCCGGTTGCGCACGCCGCCAAAGGGCTAGGAGGCGAGTTGTCAAGTCGGGCGTGGTGACGCCGCGCTTGTCTCGCCGCGGTCCCGTTCCCAAATTGGGTCCGGCAACCGCGCAATGCTCGTCAATCTCGTTCCGGAATTCCTCGCGACGCTCTCCGCGTCAGATCGTTCCGCGGCATACCACGAGTATCTCGATCGACACCGTCCGGTCTTGGGCGCGTACTGGCAGAACTACGTCCTGGATCCCGCGTCGCCGCACGCCGAGCCGATCATCGATACGGCGATGCGCGCCGACCGCTCCGATCTACGGCGCATGCTCGAGGACGTGGACGTCGTCGCGATCGCCGAGGACGCCCTGCGCCGCGCTGCGGAGCTGCTGGAAGCCGACTGTCCGGTCGATCTCTACCTCATGGTCGGTGTCGGCGCCGCGAATGCGGGCGAGCTGGTCGTGGGCGGGCGCGGGATCGCGTTCGTCTGCCTCGAGCACTTCACGGGCCGTGCCAATGCGCAGACCTACGGCATGGGCCTCGCCCCTGCGCTGTTGTCGCTGTGGATCGCGCACGAAGTTGCGCACGCGCTGCGGTACACGTCACCCTCGAGCCGCGCGGCGATGCGCCGTATGGTGGCCGAGCTGGGAAGCTATTACGACGTCTGGGAGATGGGGTCGCGCGCGACGTTGCGCGAGCTGGTCGTCAACGAAGGTGTGGCGATCGCCGCCTCCCAGGCCGTGGCCCCCGGCTTCGAGCCCTGGGAGTACTTCGGCTACAACCGGCGCCAGT
>QHTW01000034.1 GCA_003220955.1 Gemmatimonadota bacterium
GCCCACATTGCTCGGGCTGGAGGTGATCGAGACCGCCGGCAACCAGAACTGGTCGGAGGGAAATCAGTTCATCTACGTCGAGAACTTCACCGCGGTGGGTGTGAGCGTCGAAACGAAGCTCAACCGCCACGTCGACGTGCAGCTCCGGGTGATCAACGGATGGGACCAGGTTTCGGACAACAACAAACGCAAGTCGCTGATGGGACGTGTGGGGATCTCACCCGATACGCTCACCTCGGTAGGGATCGTTGGGTTCTGGGGCCCGGAGGAGGCGGGCAACGATAAGGCGAATCGCTACGGCGTCGACGCACTGATTTGGCGGAAGCTGGGCACGGGGCAGTTCTGGCTACAGGGTGACTACGGCCGCGAGCAGGCGAACGCCGCCTTGCCGACCACCACCCAGGATGCCACATGGTGGGCGTTGGGCGGCTGGATCACCTACGATTTCAACACATCGCTGGGCCTGGCGCTGCGGGGCGACTACGTGAACGACGAGAACGGCGCGCGCACGAGCGGGTCGTTGGGCTTTCCCGCGAACACCGGGCAGAAGTTTGGCAGCGCCACGGCGACGTTGAACATCCGTGCGTGGCCGAATGCGATCGTCCGGCCCGAGGTGAGGTACGATCGATCCACGTTGGCCGCTTTCAACGTTAAGAAGGATCAAGTCAGCGTCGCGCTAGGCGTGGCGTACTTGTACTGATGCGGGGGCTGCAGCTTCACCGCCGCACGGCCGCTCTGGCCGTGCGGCGGTATATCTTTTGACGTTACCCGATGACACTGTTTCGCGCGTTAGCCCTGATCGCCGGGGTGACCTCGGCGTGCGACGTCCTGCCGCAGCCCGGCGACACACAAGGCACACAGCATGCAGGGGAATGGGACCAACATGGCCGCATCGTCGTCGACACCGATCCGCGCTACACGCTGGTTCGGCTCCGGGCGGATACCACTCTCAGGGAGCGGCGCGACGTCGTGGTCGCGCGGTTCGATTTCGATCCCAGTGACGCGGTTGGGGACGAGTACTCGCTGACCGTCGCACTCGATCTCGGCGACGTGCGGCGCCTGTCCGCCAACCACCCCTATCCGCTCGGCGATTCCATTCCCGCCTATGCCACGGTGACGTGCCTGTGCCGGCCGCTGCGGCCCGATTCGGTGCGCGGGACGTACGTGGTGCAAACCCGTGGGTTGCGACAGCTCGCCGGGAGGATCGACGCGACCCTCTACTTCACGACGTGGGACGACGCGAGCAAGCACGCGACCTATCGGCTGCGTCAAAGAATCCACGGAGTGAGACCCTGAGGGCGGTGAGGCGGTTAGGCGGTTTGGCGGTTGGTGTGGTTACGCTGCTAACCGCCCAACCGCTTAACCGCCTCACCGCCCAAACAGATGGTGCCCAAACGGTCGACACGGTCATCATCATCAACCGCAACATTTTCGATCGTGACGACGCCGCGCCCGATTGGGTTGCGCGTTTGGCGAACCGGCTGCACATGCGGACACGCCAAGGGGTGATCCGGAGACGCCTGCTGCTCAATCGCGGCGATCCCTTTGATCTCGCGCGAATGGAGGAAAGCGAGCGGGCGCTCCGTACCCTCGGCGTGTTTCGGCAGGTGCGCGTGGATACGGTTCGCCAGGACGGCAAGCTCGCCTTGCGGGCCGTGACCGCGGATGGCTGGAGCACGCAGCCGCAGGCCAGCTTCACGAGCGTCGGTGGCGACAACACGTGGGACCTGGGCCTCGTCGAACGCAATTTCCTCGGCACGGCGACGGAGCTGGCGCTTGTGTATGGCCGCAATCCCGACCGGAGCCGGCTAGACTTCAAATTCATCAACCCGCACTTCTTCAGCCGCCGGACGCTGCTCAATGTGCGGTACAGCAACCTTTCGGACGGCCACCGCGGCCAATGGGAATTCGGGCTGCCGTTTCACGAGACCGCGGCGCCGCATTCCCTCGAAGCATATGGCGAGCTCGCCCGCGAGCGCGTACTGCGCTTTCGCGATGACGCGCTCCTCGATAGCACGAGCCATCGGCTGTTTCGCGTCGGACTGATGGCCGGGATCGCGGCGGCGGCGACGAGTCACCACTACACCCGGATTTGGGGTGGTTGGGAATGGCGACGTGAAGATTTCGGAGCTACTGATACCTCGCGCGTGCCGTACTCGGTGTTCACGACGGGGCGCGCCGGTGTCGAGCTCGGTGCGGTACGGTTTCGTGTGCTCGAGCACTTCAACTCCTACGCGCGACGCGAGGATGTAGACCTCTCGCCCACGCTGCGGGCCGGCGTCGTGTTGCAGTCCGGTGTGGGATACGAGATCAGCGGGAAGACGTCGGCGGTCTGGAAGCGCGGCTTCGCGGTGCTGCGCGTCGCCGCGAATGGCTTGGACACGACGCGCACGCAGGCCGAGGTCACCATCGTGAGTCAGAACATTCCGCGCCACACGTGGATCGTGCACGCGGAGGGCGGGCTCGTGACGAATCCGAAACCCGGCGCGGAGTTCGACCCCTGGCAGGTGCAGCGCGGGCCGCGGCTGTTCGGCGTCCACGACTTCACCGGTACGCGCACTACGTGGTTCGTGCTCGAGGACCGGATTCTCGTGGCCGACGAAATTCTCGGCCTCATGGCGTTCGGGCTCGCGCCCTTTCTCGACTATGGGGGCGCGTGGTACGGCGATGAGCCGGCCCGGCAGGGCGGGGATGTCGGTCTTTCGCTGCGGTTCGGGCCGACGCGCGCGGTGCGCGGTGACGCGGCGGAGGTCGCCTTCGGGTACCGGTTCGGCCAGGGGGTGAACGGGAAGCGCTGGGCGTTCACGTTACGGAAAGGTTTCTTGTTCTAGAAGGGAGCAAGCCATGGGGGAGCCATCGCAGGAGATTTTCGACGTCGTGCGGGCCGGCGATACCGGGAGGCTTCAGGCGCTGCTCACGGCCAATCCCAGCCTGGCGAACGTCCGCAACGAGCGCGGTCATTCTCCCGTCCTGATCGCTCAATACCACCACAAGACTGACGCGGTCGCGGTGCTGCTCGCGGCGCGGCCGGAACTCGACATTTTCGATGCCGCCTCGGTCGGTGACGCGCGCCGCGTCGCCGGCTGGCTGGACCGTGATCCCAGGCTTCTGACGGCGACATCGAGCGACGGATTCTCACCGCTCGAGCTAGCCGCGTTCTTCGGCCAGTCCGACGTCGTGCGTTTGCTTCTAGAGCGCGGCGGGGATCCGGCAAAGGCGGCCGGGCTCGCCGCCATGAAGGGGCATCTCGAGGTGGTCAACCTGCTCAAAGCCCGAGGAAAGCCATGATGACGCAGGTCGACTGGATCGGCTGGCTGGCGACGGCGGTGTTTCTCGTCTCGTACTTCACCAGGGGCGCCACATCGTTGCGGCGCGTGCAGGGCGTCGCCGCGGGGTTGTGGGCGCTCTATGGCGTGCTGATCCACTCGCTGCCGGTGATCGTGGCGAACATTCTCGTCGCCAGTGTGGCGGTTATCTCGTCGTTCAGGAAGCCTTCCGCTTTGGCTTCTCCTCCATGAGCGCCATCGGGTTGTTGTCGGGGTCGTGGAAGAAGGCCATCCAGAGGTCGTAGTCGGCCGCCTCGTACACGCGATGCGGCGTGCCCACGAACTTGACGCCCTTCGCGACGAGCGTGCGATGCACGCTCTCGATGTCCTTCACGCGCAGATACAAGACCGAGCCGGGATGATCCTGCTCGGCATTCTCCGGCGGCGAGAGCATCAGGCGCACTGCGCCAACCTGAAAAAATGCGAGCGAGGGCGGTGCCTGAAACAACAGCGGGATCCCGAGGGTGTCGCGGTGAAATTTGACCGCGCGATCGAGGTCGTGCACCACGTTGGTGACCTGGGCGAGCTCCATTGCTCCTCCACGGAAAGTAGTTAGCTTTAGCTAAGTAATTATGGAAACGACTTCCCGTCAAGTCCCCCAAGTCCCCCATGCCCCGGTGCGGGCCATTGCCGACCGGCTGCACTCGGCCGCGATCCATCTGCTGCGCCGGTTGCGCGTCGAGGACAAGGCGATGGGGTTGTCCGCACCGCGCGCATCGGCGCTGTCGGTCATCGTGTTCCGTGGTCCGATCACCATGAGCGCGCTCGCCGAGGCTGAGCAGGTGCGGCGGCCGACGATCACTCGCCTCGTGGACGGCTTAGAGCGGCGCGGGCTCGTACGCCGGGTGGGTCACGCGGAGGATGGTCGGGTGCAGCTGGTCGAGGCGACGGCCGCGGGGAAGCGCCTCCTCCAAAAGGGACGCGCGCGGCGGGTTGAGCGACTGCTAAAGGACATCGCGCATCTTCCTGCGGAGGATCAGGAGGTGCTGGCGCGGGCCGCACAACTGATGGAAGCCCTGCGGGGTTGAGAAA
>QHTW01000321.1 GCA_003220955.1 Gemmatimonadota bacterium
CCTGCGCTTCGGGATCGATCCACCACAGCAGCCCATATCGGGGGTTCAACTGTTGCGACGGGTGCGTGGCGGTCTCGATCCACGCTTGACTGACGATCCGCCTGCCGTCGGACAGTCCCTGGTGGAGGATCAAGCGCCCCAGCCGCGCGAGATCGCGCGGTGTGGTCTCCGCGTCCGCATAGGTCCAGGCGTGGCCCTTCCCATCCGCGTGTAGCCGCGTGTGGTCCATCCCGAGTGGACGGAAGAGTCGGCGAAGGGCGTAGTCTTGAATCGGTTCACCCGCCGCCGCATCGAGGATGGGAGACAGGAGTTGTGCCCCTTCATTGCTGTACGCCCACGAACTGCCCGGCTCATTCGTCGGAGTCAGATCCTCGACGAATTTGTCTTTGTCACTCGTGTAGCCAACACCATTTGCGTACATGCGGGGAAGCCCTGAAGTCATGCTGAGGAGGTGACGCAAGGTGACACGTGCCCGAAGGCCATCGCACCAGTTACGCACGTAGGTGCAGACGCGGTCGTCGACGCTCCCCAGCCTGTGCTCGTCCAGGAGCATGCCAACCAGCAAGGCGGTTATCGACTTTGTGGACGACATCGCGTACATCGGTTCATGATACCGTGGTGAATACCACTCTTGGACGATCGTATCGCGATAGACCACCAGGCACGCGTCCGCTCCGGTCCGCTCGCAGATCCTCAAATGCCGTTGGAGTGCGCGAACATCGAGACCGAGGCTCTGAGGGTCTGCCGTTGCCCACGACGAGCCCTGCCCCGACGCGGACGTCGCGATGAGGAGGGTCAGTACGGCTGCGGCAATCGAGCGGGGCACCGTGCCTCAGGATCGACGTTTCTGCGCCGGCCGGTCTCGGCCGTACTGGTGGAGGACGGCGAGCAATGGACTAACGGACGCATGGCGCTACGCCCCGACGGCCGGACGAGGATCGATTCGCCGCCGCGACCACAGGTACACCGCGACGTTAATGACGACCACGAGCGCCGCGAGCATCCATTGGACGGCGCGCGTGAGACCATCCGGGTAAATAATCGGGACCAGGTAATGCGCGATGAAGCTACCGCTGTAGCCAGCGCCACCTGCGCGCAGCGCGAGTGCGTTTTNNNCGTGAGTGGACAGATGAGACCCGGCATTGCCTCGACATAAACTCCCCAGGCCGCTGCCAGCAGACGCGCTGGGATGACCCAGCGATAACGGCGCGCGAGCACACCGCCACCTACCACGAAGAGCAGGAAGGCGAAGTGGAGCGTGATGACGAAGTCAGTGAGCAGGCGATAGAACACGGCCGCAGCCCTCAGGCACCTTTATTCTTGTCGTCCCACACCTTCGGCTCCCAGAGCTCGATCTTGTTGTCGTCTGGGTCCATGATCCACGCAAACTTGCCGTTTTCGTGCGATTCGGGTCCTTGGACGATTGCCACACCGCCCGCACGCAGCTGCCCCAGCAGCTCACCGAGGTTGTCGACCCGGTAGTTGATCATGAAGGAAGACTTGCTTGGGCTGAACCACTGGCTGTCTTTCGCCGCGACATGCCACACCGTAAGCCCTTGATCCTCGGCCTTGTCGTCCGGCCATCTGAGGATCGCGCCGCCAAAGTCTTCCAGCGACATGCCCAAGTGCTGCCGATACCACGCTGCCAGGGCAGTGCTGTCGCCTGTGCTCTTGAAGAAGATCCCCCCGACTCCGGTAACCTTCGCCATCGTTCCCCTCCTGTTTATCTAGCTGGACTCGAACGCTCCTGCGACGCTGCTCCTCGCGCCTGCATCTAAGCTACTGAGCCGCTGTGCTCGCGCTAAGGAGCGAGGAGCGGGCGGTCGCCACACCCACGCTGCTCCGCGGTCACCTGCCACATGTAGAGGATGTCATGGACGCGACGCGTACTGCCGTTGATGATGGCCTTCATCCTGCTGGCGCCCGGCGTGGCGATGGCCCAGGGCGAGGCGGCCAGCGCGAGCCCGTCGCCCGGAGTGCCGAGTGTCGTGCTGCGGATAGATCCGCGGCTGATCGTCGAAGCAGCGGAAGTGTGGCGTCTGATCGGGGGACGGGAGAACCCCGTCTGGCCCGGCTGGGATGCCTCCGATACGCCGATCCTCTTCTACCTTACCGGCGAGCAGGATGTGCTCATCAATCACCCGCGGCCGCCGCCCGGCTTCGTCCCCCCGGGTTCCTCCAGTACGACGGCCAGAACACATCGGGCGACATCGAGGCAGTCCGGACGCTCGTGGTTGCCGATGCCCTGTCCAACCTGCGGCAGCAGATCCGCGGTCTGTTGGAGGCCCCACGACCTCCAGGCGAGAGAGCGCCGGATCTCAGCTTCTCGCAGCTCGCGATCGATCCCTACGAGCAGCTCGCGCTCATCGTGCACGAAGCGTTCCACGTCTTCCAGGATCGTGCGGCCCCGACGAAGGGTGCCAACGAGATGCTCCTCCTACACTACCCCGTGCTCTCGGTGGCGAACAACGTGGGGTTTGCGCAGGAGGGCGCGGCGCTCGCAGCGGCGCTGCGATCCGCGTCGGACACGGCATGTCGGTCCGCCGCCGTACGGTGGCTGGCGCTGCGACGGCAGCGCAGGTCCCTGCTCCCGCCCGACGCGGTCGAGTACGAGAACGCCGCGGAGTTC
>QHTW01000164.1 GCA_003220955.1 Gemmatimonadota bacterium
ATCCCATTCGCAAACAGCAGCCAGGTGGTGAGCACGCCGGCAGTGAGACCGCCGACGAACGTGCCGAACGACACGGTGATATTGTTGGTGATGATCAGCGCCGCCACCTGCGGGCGCTCTTCCTTATTCGTCTCGGCGTAGCCGCGTCCCTCCGCCTGATTCTCCGCCGCTGCTTCCGCGCGGGCCACCATGACTGGTGACATAAGCTCTTCGGCGAGCGCCGGGCGCTCGCGAATCATGACGTAGCCCACAGCGGCAGGGATAGAGAAGAGCAAGAAAGCGAGCAGCACATATTGCCATGATTGCACCACCGCCGCCGGGAAATCGCGGAGGATGTAGTGGGGCAGCGGCGTGCGCTGCTTCCCCCGTGCCCGATACAGGGCATTGTGCCCCGCCGTGACCACGCGCTCCAGGTAAGCGATCACCCGCGGATCGACCTGGTAGGTCCGCGCCCGCGCCAGATCGGCGGCCACCTCACGGTACTGGGCGGCGAATCCCGGGATCTCTCCCGCGGCCAAGGCGCTGACCCCGGAGCGCTCCACGCGGAGCGCAGTCGTCCGGAACGCTTCCCAACCCTCCCGCTTTTTCTGTACAAACCGCTCGGCCGGCACGGTAATGCGGCCGGCGGCACCGGCCTGCGCGCGCGGGGCAAACCGGCTCCGCCGTTTGCGTTGCTCGTCCGCGAACACGCTGACGAGATAGCCCTGCAGGTCCGGGACCCGGCGGGGAATGCGCGGCTCGAATCGCCGCACGAGATCGGCGGTGATGCGCGCCTGGACGTCGGGTGTCAGCTCATTGAGGCGCCCCAGGAAACCGTCCAGCAAGCGGAATTCTTGCTCCGAGAGCTCTGGAGGGCCGGTCTCGACGGCTTGGACCGTGCTGTCGCGCCCGGGCGCTCCGACCGTCGCGCCCAGCGTCCAGTCGGTGGGCCGGTCACGGACCACGATCGTCCCCGCGGCCATGTCACCCAGGCGCTTGTTGCTGGGGTGCAGCGCGATCGCAAGGATCGCGGGAGCGAACGGCAGAGCGGGGAAATAGCAGTCGATGAAACGGACGAGATTTCGCACCACCGCCGCCTGCGGCGTGAGCGACCGGCCCGTATCCATGACGACGCGAATCCCCAGCGCCTGCTTCCCCGGCGTCCGGCCGGCGTTCAGCGCCTCAAACAGCGTGAAGTAGCCCCAGACGAGGCAAAAGGTGAGCAGAATGAGTCCGGCGGTCAGCCAACCCGACGCCGCGCCGTGCGGGGGGACGATATCGCTAACGATCGCCCCGCCCCCCACCCAGAGCAGCATGAGTCCGAGCCACAACACGAGCAGATCGAGCAGCCCGGCGGCCACACGTGACCCCACGCCCGCCAGCTCGAACCGCACGTCCACGTGCTCGGGCGTCTCGATGCCGTGATGTTGACGTAGATCGAGGTCTCGCGCGGACGCTGGCATTTCCTCATTTTAGCGTTGAATCATCACCCACGCATGGAGCCGACCATTACTTCGAGCCACGCAGATTCCAACGTCAGGCCGATGCAGCTCGGCGAGATCCTCGACGGCAGTTTCAGCATCTATCGCCGCCATTTCGGTCTGTTCATGCGGCTGAGCCTCGTGCTCATCTGCACTCCCGCCGTCGTGGGCGTGTACTTTGCGACGCGCGCGATCTCGAACCCCGTGGGAACGGCGAACTGGGTGCAAGATCACGTCGCCGCGACCATCGGCTTCGGCCTGCTCGTGCTCTTCGTCTGGATCATGATCAGCCTGCTGCTCAAAGCGGGAACGATCCGCATCATCTCCGATTCGTATCTCGGAAACGAGCCGTCCCTCGGGGCCGCGCTGCAGTTCGGGACCGCGCGTATCATGCCGCTTTTGTTCGTGGCGGTCTGCAAGACGTTGCTGATCTTCGTGCTCTACATCGCCATGGCGATCGCGGTTGTGGCGATGGGGGTCATCGGACGAATGCTGGGAATGGGCGGCCTGTTTCTCTTCCTTGGCGTGATCGCTGCGCTGTGGCTGTTCGGGTACGTGCTGTGCGGCTATGGTCTGACGAGTATGGTCGTGGTGCTCGAGGACCTGGTCAGCGCCTTCGATGCGTTCGGCCGCTCGGCCCAGCTCACGCGTGACTCGCGACTCAAGGTTTTCTTTACGTGGCTGGTCATCGTCATCTTCACGAACATTCTCCCGTCGATCGTCGTCTTCGGGATCAGCGCGCTCATCGGCCCGGAGTCACCGATTCAACCCTTCCTCAGTCTGGGGACCATCGTCCTGGGCGTCGTGCTCGCGCCGATTCTGCCCTGCGCGCTCACTCTCCTGTACTACGATCTCCGCGTCCGCCGTGAGGCGTTCGACCTGGAGATTCTGAGCGAGCGATTGGGGACACGCTGATCACTGGTTGGTTCGCGTTCCTGCAAGCTCCCGCCATGCCGCCGCCCGCCGGTGCCGACTCGCTGCGGCGCGCGCTGAGCCGGGTGTTTGCCGGCCCCGAGTATCAATGGGTGGAGCAGCAGCGACTGCTCTCGTGGATCGCCCGACAATGGCAGAACCTGAAGGACTCGCTCAATCGCCTGTCTGAGAATCATCCGCTCGGCTTCAACGTTCTCCTCGCGCTCCTCATCATTGCGTTGGTGGCGCTCCTGGTTCACATCGGCTACGTCATGTGGCGCATCGTGCGGCCCGCGGCGCGGACCGGAACCCGGCCGTCCCCGAGCGTGGGCGTCGTGATGGACGCGCGGGCGCACGTCGCGCTGGCCGAGGAGCTCGCGCGGGAGGGGCGGTACGCCGAGGCGTTGGCGCACCGGTTCGTGGCCGCGGTATTGGAGCTCGACCAGCGGAAGGCGTTGCGCTTTCACGCTTCCAAGACGCCGGCCGAGTACGTGTCCGAGGCCCATCTCGACGCGACGGGTCGCGCCGCGCTGGCCGCGCTCGTCGCGCAGCTGTACCGCCATCTGTTCGGCGCCGTGCCGTGCGATGAAACCGAGTACCGCTCATTTGGGGACGCCGCGCAGGCGCTGGCGCGAGGACCACATGTCGTACCGGCTTGAGATTGCACTGGCGCTGCTGTTCGCGCTTGCGCTCGGCGTCGTGGTGTGGGCCGGCAGTCGCCATTCGCGGATTGGAGAGCTGGATTTCCGCTCTTCCACCTTCCTCACTGGTCCACGAGGCAGCAAGGCATTGTACGACGTCCTCTCCCAGTTAGGTCGGCGCACGCAGCGACGTCGGACGAAACTCGACAACGTGGCGACAGCCCGGGCGCGCCGGCCGGCGATTGTCGCCGTACTGAATCCCGTCATCCCGCTGACCGACACGGAGCTCGAGCAGGTGGTGCGCTTCGTTCGCGCCGGCGGAGCGGTGGTCGCGAGCGGCTGGGGCGGCGGCATCACCGAATGTCTGGGATGGAGGATCCAGCCGGAGTT
This sequence comes from Gemmatimonadota bacterium, assembly GCA_003220955.1. GTDB lineage: Bacteria > Gemmatimonadota > Gemmatimonadetes > Gemmatimonadales > GWC2-71-9 > 20CM-2-65-7. The sequence goes on from QHTW01000164.1 coordinate 3,404, forward strand.
CCGCGCGGACAGCATCGCGGTGCGCGCACCCGGCGGCCTCCGGCTGCCGCGCGCCGCGCGCGTGCTGGCGACACTGCAACGGGATACGAGCGGCCGCAGCGAGCTCCAGAATCTGGTCAAGCTCAGGGACGAGGTTGGCACCCCGGGGATTTGCAGCACCCTGGCACCCTTCGCCGTGGACACGATCGTGGCAGCCGTCAACAACCGGCCGGTGATCCTGCGCCTCCGCTATCGCGGGGGAGGAACCGTTACCCTCGCGGCCGATCCCGGATGGTTCACGAATCGGGTGTGGCGTGATACCGACGTGCCGGTAATCGCTCTCGCGCTGTTCTCCCCCGCGCGCGAGCATCCTGGATTGATCGTCTGGGATGAGTACCATCAAGGATTCGGCGAGGAAACGGGACCGTCCCTCACCGGCCAAACCTGGCGGTGGCTGCGACAGTCTCCGGCGGGTTGGGCGATCCTGCAGCTCATCGCTATTGCCCTCGTGTGGCTCGCGACGACGGCCGTGCGTTTCGGTCCCGCGCTTTCCGTGATCGAACGGCGGCGCCGCTCGCCGCTCGAGCACCTCGAAGCCCTCGGCGCCGGCCTCGAAAGCGCGGCCGATGCCAACACCGCCGTGCAGCGGCTCGCGCTCGGATTGCGGCGCCGGTTGAGCCGTGCGGGTCACACCGCCAACGGCGATGTGCTGCCGTGGGTCGACAGCCTGGAACTGGCGATGCGGGGGCCGCGGGGCCGTGCCGCCGTTCGCCGGCTACATGATTTGCTCACCGCACGCGATCGCGATCCGCAGCGCGTGCTTGATACCGCTCAAGCCGTGGAGGACGTGTGGGAGGAACTGGGCCCGCGCACGACGCGCAACGCATCGTAGAGGGCTTACGCAAAGTAGTGCTGGGACAAGACGCGGCGACGCTCGAGGTGCTCGTCTGCCTGCTCGCGCGCGGGCATATCCTGCTCGAGGGCGTCCCCGGCACGGCCAAGACGTTGCTCGTGCGTACGCTCGCGCTGGCGCTCGACGTGCGGTTCGTGCGCATTCAGTTCACCCCGGACCTGATGCCCGCCGACATCACCGGGATCACGTTGCTCACGGGCGCTCAGCAATTCTCGTTTCGACCGGGTCCGATATTCGCCGATCTCGTCCTGGCGGATGAAATCAATCGCGCCCCGGCGAAAACGCAGGCCGCGTTGCTCGAGGCGATGCAGGAGCGGACCGTCACCATCGACGGCCAGAGTCATCCCCTGTCGTCGACCTTTACGGTGTTCGCGACACAGAACCCGA
>QHTW01000165.1 GCA_003220955.1 Gemmatimonadota bacterium
TACTACGTCGAAGCCACGGTCTTCGATCACGTGCAGCCAGAGATGACGATTGCGCGCGAAGAGATCTTCGGTCCCGTGCTCGCGGTGCTGACGTTCGACGATTTTGAGCAGGGCGTGAAGCTCGCCAACCAGACCATCTACGGCCTCGCGGCCGGTATTTGGACGAAAGACATCCAGAAGGCGCACCGCGCCGCGAAGGCGATTCGCGCTGGGACGGTCTGGATCAACTCATACAACTTCTACGACTCGGGCGCTCCATTCGGCGGCTTCAAGGCTTCCGGCTTTGGACGGGATCTGGGTCGCGAAGCGTTGGATGGATACTTGGAAACGAAGACTGTGTGGGTCGCCCTGTGAGGGAAGCCTTTGTTGTTGAGGCTCTCAGGACTCCTGTTGGGAAGCATGGTGGCTCGTTGGCCGGCGTGCGGGCGGATGATTTGGCGGCAGTGCCTATCAAAGCAGTGGTGGAACACTCCGGCGTCGATCCCGCAACGATCGACGACGTCATCCTCGGCTGCGCGAACCAGGCCGGCGAGGACAATCGCAACGTCGCCCGCATGGCGCTGCTCCTTGCGGGACTGCCGGTCGAAGTGCCCGGACAGACCGTGAACCGGCTGTGCGGCTCCGGGTTGCAGGCGGTCGCGAGCGCGGCCCAGGCGATCAAGGCGGGCGAGGGGAACACGTTCATCGCGGGCGGCGTCGAGAGCATGACGCGCGCCCCGTACGTGATACTCAAGCAGGGCGAGCCATGGAGCCGGAAGACGCCGGAGGTCGCCGATACGACCGTGGGCTGGCGTTTCGTGAATCCGCGCATGAAGAAGGAATGGACGATCTCGCTCGGCGAAACGGCCGAGGTGGTGGCGGAGCGCTACAAGATCAGCCGAGCCGAGCAGGATGCGTTCGCCGTAGAGAGCCAGCGACGGGCAGAGAAGGCGCTCAAGGAATGCGTGTTCACCAACGAGCTCGTACCTGTCACACTGCCGGATGGGTCAACGTTTGCGAAGGACGAGTATCCGCGCGCAGGAACCACACTCGAGTCCGTGGCGAAATTGAAACCCGCCTTCAAGAAAGATGGAACTGTCACCGCTGCGACCTCCAGCGGAATCAATGACGGCGCCGCCGCGCTGCTCGTGTCTGCGAAAGCGAGTAAACCGCTCGCAAGAATCGTTGCGACCGCCGTCGCGGGAGTCGATCCCGGCTGCATGGGACTCGGGCCGATTCCGGCGACTAAGCAGGTTCTAAAGCGAGCCGGTCTCACGATCGATCAGATCGATCTCGTGGAGCTCAACGAGGCTTTTGCCGCGCAGGCGATCGCCTGCATCCGCGAGCTCCAGCTCGATCCCGAAAGGGTCAACATCTACGGTGGCGGTATCGCGCTGGGTCATCCACTTGGATGCACCGGAGCCAAGCTGTTGACCACGCTGCTTCACGCCTTACCGCGCCGTAACGCGCAGTTCGGTTTGGTCACCATGTGCATCGGCGTCGGTCAGGGGATCGCCATGGTCGTGGAGCGCGTCTGATGGCGGCGTACGAGCGGGTCCTCGTCGAAATCATCGATCACGTCGCGACGGCGACGCTCAACCGGCCGGACAAGCTCAACGCATTCGACCCCGACATGTGTGAGGATCTGCTCGAGGCCCTCCGCATGCTGGCAGCCGCCGACGCGGTGCGCGTCATCGTCATCACCGGCGCCGGGCGCGCCTTCTGCGCCGGCGCTGATCTCGGCGTCCTCGGCAGCCAGGGCGAACAGCTCGTCCGCGCGGGCAAGGACATCGCCCTCACGATTCGCAGCGCGCCGAAGCCGGTGCTCGCCGCCGTCAACGGTCCGGCGGCCGGCGGCGGAGCCAACCTGGCGCTCGCGTGCGATTACCGTCTGGCCTCGGATCAGGCGTCCATCGGACAGGTCTTTCACAAGCTGGGATTGGGGCCGGACTGGGGCGGCAGCTACTTCCTGCCGCGGCTCACGAGCATCTCGAAGGCGTTGGAGCTGGTCTGGAGTGCTCGCATGGTGCCCGCCGCGGAAGCTGCGCAGCTCGGCCTCTTCGATCGGGTCGTCCCGCACGAATCCCTAGCCCCTGAAACCAAGGCCCTGGTCGACCGCTGGGCGGGCATGGCGCCGCTCGCGGTACGCAAGACGAAAGCGGCATTGTACCGGTCGTTGCATAGCACGCTCGCAGAGATGCTGGACGTCGAAATCGCCGATCAGGAAGTGCTGTTCGCCACTCCCGAAGCACGCCAACTCATAAGGAACCGCTGATGGTCCGCAAACTTCACAACTTTGACGACTGGATCGACTACTTCCGCTACTGGCAGGATTCGATCGGTCTCCCGCAGGGCGATCTTCGCAAATACGGGTTCGAGGCAAAGTTTGGGGACCCCGAAGTGTCCCACATCGAGTTTGGGCATTACAAGGGCCAGCGCAAATGGCCGACCGTGATGCACATCCCCGATCAACGGATCCGCGATGCGCTGCTCAACTTGATCGTGTATCAGGGCGACACCGAATTCGCGTCGGTGGAGCAGCAGCGCAACCTCCTGCACCACGCGCCCTCCGCCTACGACCTCCTGTCGCTCCAGCGGGTGATGACCGAAGAGATGCGCCATGGCTGGCAGATGTCCTACCTGCTCTGCTCGCATTTCGGCGACGAGGGCAAGCGCGAAGCCGCCAAGCTCCTCGAGCGTCGCGCCGATGAAGGCGAACGGCTGCTCGGCTCGTTCAACGAAATCGTCGACAACTGGCTCGACTTCTTCACGTACACGCAGTTCATCGACCGCGACGGCAAGTTCCAGCTGAAGATGCTGTCGGTCTCGGCCTTCGATCCGTTGTCGCGCTCGATGGGGCCGATGCTCAAAGAGGAGTCGTACCACCTGGGCACCGGCAACAACGGACTGCTCCGCATCGTGAAAGCCGGCAAGATGCCGCCCGAGGTCATCCAGCGCTTCTTCTATAAGTGGATCCCCACGGCGTTCGATCTGTTCGGCACGGACAACTCCTCGTCGGCGCATTGGGCCTATGTCTGGGGATTGAAGGGACGCTATGACGAGCGGGAGAATCCCACGAACGGCACCGCGGAACCCGACAAGAGCAAGTTGAACGAGATGGCCCGCAATCTGTACCGCCAGGAGATCGTGAAGCTCGTCGAGCGCCTCAACATGTTCATCCCGGAGCGCGAGCGGCAGCTCAAGGTCCCCGACCTCAAGTTCAACCGGCGAATCGGGATGTACGCGCACCAGAAGTTCACGGTCGACGGGCAGCCCCTCGATGCCGCGAAGTACCCGGCGTATCTGGAGTCGGTGCTGCCGCGGCCCGAGGACATCGCCATCGTGCACGACATCGAGAAAGAGCCGGACTGGATCGAGCCCAAGAAAGCCGACAGCCTGCAGCAGTGAAGCCCTTGGTGATCGCCCACCGGGGCGCCTCCAGTGTCGAACTGGAGAACTCGCTGGCTGCCTTCCGCGCGGCTCGAGGTCACGGCGCCGACGGCGTCGAGCTGGACGTCCACGCCACGATCGATGGAGAAATCGTTGTTCATCACGATCCGTCCATCATGGGCCTGCCGATCGCGCAGACACGGGCGACGGACCTGGCGACCGTGCCGCTCGCGAACGGGGAACCCATCCCCACGCTCGCGCAGGCGCTGGACGTGCTCGGCACGCTCAGAGTTTTCGTCGAAGTGAAAGTGCTTGACCCCCGGTGGGATGATCGGTTGTTCGCGACGCTCGATCGCGGCCCGAACCCGGCGGGGTACGCCGTGCACAGCTTCCTCGCGCCGGTCATCCGGCGACTGGGTGAGAAACGGCCGACCCTGCCGCGGGGGATTCTTTCGGAAGTCCGGCCGCCGTCCGCAAAGCAGATCCTCGGGGACGCGGCAGCGGAGACCCTCTGGCCAGAGCAATCGACGATCGATGAGCGGCTCGTGCAGACAGTCCACGGCCTGGGCGCGACGATCATCGCGTGGACCGTCGACAATCCGAGTGACATGGAGCGTTTCGTACGCTGGGGTGTGGACGGCATCTGCACGAATCATCCGGAGCGCGCGCGTCCGATCGTCGACGCAGCCCGCGCCGCATGAACGGGTTCTCCCCTCGAGTCGCCGTCATCGGTGCCGGTACGATGGGACACGGCATCGCGTATGTGGCGGCTGTCGCCGGGTGCGAAGTGCGGATCACGGATGCCCGGCGCGCCGCCCTGCCCCAGGCGCTGGACAAGATCGAAGCGTTGCTCCTCGGCGGCGTCAAACGGGGGAAGCTGGCGGCGGACGAGCACGCGGCGGTCCGCAAGCGGATTAGTGCCGAGCCGCAGCTCCGCGAGGCGGTAGCAGATGTCGACATCGTCGTCGAAGCCATCGTCGAGGATCTCGCGCTCAAGCAGCGTCTCTTTGCGGAAGTCGAGCGCGCGGCGCCGCCGGGAGCCCTGCTGGCCTCGAACACCTCGTCGCTCTCCATCGGCCAGATCGCCGCGGGGCTGACCGAGCCAGGGCGTCTGGTCGGCATGCACTTCTTCAATCCCGTCGTAGTGATGAAGCTCGTCGAGGTGGTCACCCACGGACGGGAGAGTGGCCCGGCCGCCGAGCGCGCTGTCGAGTTCGCCCGCCGCCTCGGCAAGGAGCCGATTGTCGTCCGCGATTCGCCAGGCTTTGCGTCGAGCCGCCTCGGCGTCGTGCTGGGGCTCGAGGCGATGCGCATGCTCGAGCAGGACGTGGCGAGCGCGGAGGACATCGACAAGGCGATGGAGCTCGGCTACAACCATCCGATGGCGATCGCCGACTACCTGCACGCGACGCTGGGCAAGCCGCAGTACGAGCCGCCCAAGATTCTCAGGGAGAAAGTGAAGAAGGGAGAGTTGGGCAAGAAATCGGGAAAGGGGTTCTACACCTGGAGCGATTGAGCCGCATCACCGACGTTCACATTCACATCCAGCCGTGGCGCGACCTCAAGCCTCAAGTTCAGGAGGCGATGCGCAAGGGGAAGGAAGACCACTGGAACTTCCTGATCTCCGTCATGGACGATCCGCGGGCCTTGCTCGAGGTGATGGATCGTTCGGGCGTGTGGCGCGTCGGCCTCGTGAACTATCCCAGCCCCGACATCATGGGCTTCGACGATTCGACGAACACGTTCGCGGCGAAATATGCGCGCGCCAATCCGGAGCGCCTGATCCCGTACGGCGGCGTGCACGCGCGCTTCACCCGCGATCCCGCCGGCGATGTCGATCGCTTGATCGATCTCGGCATCCGGCTGATGAAGATCCATCCGCCCCATCAGGCCTTCCCTGCCAACGCCTACACCGATGGTCTCACGGCGCTCGGCTCGATCTACCGGCGCTGCGAGGAGCGCGGCCTCCCCGTCATGATTCACACCGGCACCTCGATCTTCCCCGGGGCCCGATCGAAGTACGGCAATCCGATGGAGCTGGACGACGTCGCGATCGATTTTCCTGACTTGCAGCTCGTGATGGCACACGGCGGACGGCCGCTGTACATGGAGGAAGCGTTTTTCATCCTGCGACGTCATGGGAAAGTCAGGCTGGATGTCTCGGGCATTCCGCCCTCCAAGCTGCTGGAGTACTTTCCCCGCCTGCCGGAGATCGCGGACCGCGTCCTCTGGGGCACCGACTGGCCCAGTCCTGGCGTCAAAGATCTGCGGCAGAACATCGATCAATTCCTGGCCTTGCCGCTGACGAGAGAGCAGCAACAAGCGATCCTCGAAACCAACGCGCTCGCGCTTTTCCCCGTGGAGTCCTGAACTCATGCGCACATTGTTCGCGCTCCTGCTGGTTCTACCTGGAACATTGCCCGCCCAGGCTGCCCCCCCTTCGCCGCCGGCTGGACGTATCGCGTTCGAGCAGTTCACGCTGCCGAATGGGCTGCGGGTGATCTACTCCGAAGATCGCTCGACGCCGATCGTCACAGTCGATGTGTGGTACGAGGTCGGCTCGCGCAACGAGCGCGCGGGCCGCTCCGGTTTCGCGCATCTCTTCGAGCACATGATGTTCGAGGGCTCGGCGCACGTGAAGAAATCGGAGCATGGCCAGCTCGTGGAGCGCGCCGGCGGGAATTACAACGGCAGCACCGCCGAGGACCGCACGAACTACTACGAGACGGTGCCGTCGAATCGGCTGAACCTGGCGCTGTGGCTCGAGGCAGATCGGATGCGGTCGCTCGCCATCACGGAGGAGAAGTTCGAGAATCAGCGCCAGGCGGTGAAGGAGGAGCGCCGGCTCCGCGTGGACAATCAGCCGTACGCCTCAGCGTTTACCGACGGTCTCACCTGGCCGTTCGACAGCGCGACGTGCTTCCCGTACGCGCACACGGTGATCGGCTCGATGGCCGATCTCGACGCGGCGAAGCTCCCGGATGTCCAGGCGTTCTTCGATACGTACTACGCGCCGAACAACGCCACGCTGGTGGTGGTCGGCGACTTCAGCCCGGGGGAGCTGCGGCGCCTGGTGAATCAGTACTTCGCCGGCGTGCCAAGTCATGCCGCGCCCGAAGCGCCCCGCTGTGAGGCCCGGACGGCGACGAAGGCACAACGGCGGGAAGTGCACGACGCCCACGCCAATCTCGATCTGGTCATGCGGCTGTATCGCATTCCCGAACATCGCAGCGCGGACACCCCGGCTCTCGAAGTGCTCAACATCATCCTCGGCCAGGGCGAGAGCTCACGGCTGAATGTGTCGGTGGTGCGGCGCGACAAGGCAGCGGTCGGTGCGGGCTCAGTGTTGAATCCCTATGGGTCGCGCAACGGCCCGGGCGTGCTGGCGGCCTATGGCATCGTCAATCAAGGTGTCTCGGCCGACCGCCTCGACAGCCTGCTCAGCCAACAGCTCGATTCGATCCGCGCGAACGGCATCACCGCGGCGGAGCTCGACAAGGCCAAGAACATCCTCCGGGCGGGATTCATCGACAATCGTGAGACGACGTTCGGGAAAGCGGAGGAGCTGCACCATTACCTCACGTTCCATGCGACGATCGATGAGATCAACACCGATCTCGACCATCTGCTCGCCGTGACGAGCGACGACGTAAAGCGCGTCGCCAGCACGTATCTCGCTCCCGCGAACTTGACGCTGCTCATTGTGCGCGCTGGTCCTGGAGGTGCCCAATGACGGCGGTTAGCCGGTTAGGCGGTTGGACGGGTAGAACGGCTCTGTCGGTGTTTCTAGCCGTCCAACCGCCTTCCCCACGCGTCCGCCCGCGCCTGTACGGCTGCGCCCGGTCCAGTTTCCGCCATTCCGCGAAGTCGCGCTGCCGAACGGGATGACACTCCTCCTCGTCGAGAATCACGAACAGCCGACGCTGTCGGTCAGCCTGAGCTTCCGGGCGGGCAGCGCCTACGATCCCGCCGGCAAAGAAGGCGTCGCGGCGATTGTGGCGGAGCTGTTGACCAAGGGCACGCCCACGCAGAACGCGGAGCAGATCGCCGCGGCCATCGAGGGCGTCGGCGGCAGCATCGGCGCGAGCGCGGGGGACGATTTTCTCGCGGTGTCCGCCGACGTGCTGAGCGATCATGCCGAGCTGGCGTTCTCGCTGCTCGGCGACGTGAGCCGGCGCGCGACGTTCCCCGATCAGGAGCTCGAGCTGGCGCGGACCCGATTCCTGTCGGCGCTCGAAGTCGAGCTGTCGCAGGCCCAAAACGTCGCCGGCCGGGCGTTCCAGCAGGAGATCTACGGGCGCAATCCCTACGGCCGGAACACCAGCGCTGCCGCGTACAAAGCGATCACGCGAGACGACGTGGTCGGCTTCGCGGGACGACGGCTGCGTCCGGGTGGCGCACTGCTCGTCGTCGCGGGTGACATCACGCTCCCACGCGCCCGCGAGCTCGCGACGCAGGCGTTCGGCAGCTGGCGCGGAACCGCGCCGCCGGCGCCCGCCTTCCCGGCCCCGCCGGCCAAGCGCGGCACGGACATTCTGCTCGTCAACCGGCCGGGGTCGGTCCAATCGAACATCGTCATCGGCAACACGACGTTCCTGTCGACCGACACGACGTATTACGCCGCGCGTATCGCGACTCACGTGTTGGGCGGCGGCTCGGACTCGCGCCTGTTCATCATTCTGCGCGAGCAAAAGAGCTGGACCTACGGCTCCTACGCGGCGCTGCGTCGCAATCGGGGCGTGGGTTTCTGGCGGGCGACGTTCGAAGGACGCACCGAAGTCACCGACAGCGCGCTGACGGAGTTGCTGCACCAGATCGATCGCATCCGCACCGAAACGATTTCCGACAGCGAGCTTGTGGCGGCGAAGGGATTCCTCGTAGGCTCTTTCCCGCTGACGATCGAAACGCCGCGGCAGATCGCCCAGGTGGTGTCGACGGCTCGGCTCCTCGGGCTGGGGCCGGACTATGTGCAACGTTACCGCGAGCGGCTCGCGGGGGTGAGCTCGGCGCGGGCTCGCGCCGCGGCGCAGCGCGCGATTCACCGCGACGCCTTTAGCATTGTCGTCGTCGGCGACGCCAAGGCGCTGTACGACAAGCTCAAGGCGATCGCGCCCGTGCGGCTCGTGGACATTGCCGGTAAGGCGATGGATCCCGCCGAGCTGAATCCCAAAGGGGGGCCGGTCGCGTTCGATCGCAGTCAGATCGTCGCGCGCCGCGACAGCTTCCACGCGTTGGTGCAAGGCAACGTGTTCGGCGGCCAGGTTGCGAAGGTCGACGTGATGGGCGATTCGATCGTCTACACGGAGGCGACGACCATCGGTCAGTTCCAGCAGCAGTCGCGCGTGGTGTTGAACGGCGATCTCTCGATGCGGCGCACCGATCAAACCGGCACGGTCCAGGGTCAGCACACGGAGATCCATCTGAACTATGCGGATGGGCGCGTCAAAGGCACGTCGATGACCCCGCAACCGGGCGGCACGCCGAAATCGATCACCGTGGATACGACGGTCCCCGCGGGCACAATCGACGACAACGCCCTGGCGCTGCTCTTGACCGCGCTGCCGCTCGAACAAGGGAAGACGTTCAACCTGAACGTGTTCTCGACCGGCGAGGGCACGACGAAAGTCGTCAGCGTGAAGGTCGCTGCCTTCGAGAATGTCGCCGTCCCGGCCGGGACCTTCCCCGCCTATCGCCTCGAGCTGTCGGGAATGCAGCTGCCGCTCGTGATGCATGTGACCCAGCAAGCGCCGCGGCGGATCGTCCGCATCGCCCCGACCGGGGCGCCGCTGGTGTTTGAACTCGTGAAATAACCGGGAGGATTTCGCCATGCGGTTTGCACTGATCGCGTTGGGGGGGAGCCTCGTCGCGGCGGCCGGATGCGCGTCGGCCGGCGCTCGGACGACGGCAGCGGCTCCCGCGGCGGCTCCTGCGCCGGTTGCCGCGCAGGATACGGGCATCGGCCCGCAGTATCCCTCGACCTACAAGCGCCACGCCAATCCGCCGGTGCTCATTCGGAATGCGACCATCATGACGGCGGCCGGCCAGGAGATTCAGGGCGGCTCGATTCTGCTTCGTGAGGGACGGATCGTGGCCGTCGGCACGAACGTCACCGCGCCGAGCGATGCCACCGTGGTCGACGGCACCGGGAAGTGGGTCACGCCGGGCGTGATCGACACGCATTCACACATCGGCGTATACGCCGCGCCGGGCACGTTTGCGGAATCCGACGGCAATGAGGCCACGAACCCGGTGACGGCCGAGGTCTGGGCCGAGCATTCGTTCTGGCCGCAGGATCCGCAGATCCCGCTCGCGATCGCGGGCGGGGTGACGACAATCCAGGCGCTGCCAGGATCAGCGAATCTCATCGGCGGCCGCAGCGCGATCCTGAAGCTCGTGCCGGCGCGCTCGGTGGAAGAGATGAAGTTTCCCGGCGCGCACTACGGGTTGAAGATGGCGTGCGGCGAGAATCCCAAACGCGTTTACGGAAACCGCGGTGGTCCGTCCACGCGGATGGGCAACATCGCCGGCTACCGCGCGGCCTTCATCGCCGCGCAAGCCTATCGCCAGAAGTGGGACAAGTGGAACAAGGATCATCAGGGCGATCCCCCGGAGCGCAATCTGCGTAACGAGTCGCTCGCCGAGGTGCTGCGCGGCAACATCTACGTGCAGAACCACTGCTACCGAGCGGACGAAATGATGCAGATGCTCGATCTCGCCCATGAGTTCGGGTTCAAGATCCGCTCGTTCCACCACGCGGTGGAGGCGTACAAGATCGCCGACGTGCTGGCGCGCGAGGGCACGGCGGTGTCGATCTGGTCGGACTGGTGGGGCTTCAAAGAAGAGGCGATGGACGGAATCTACGAGAACGCAGCGCTGGTGCAGCAGGCGGGTGGGCGCGTCGTGATCCACTCCGATGACGCGTCCGGGATTCAGCGGCTCAATCAGGAAGCGGCGAAGGCGATGTACCACGGGCGGCGCGCCGGAATTCCCATCACGCGCGACCAGGCGGTGCGCTGGTTCACCGCCAACCCGGCCTGGGTGCTCGGTCTCGACTCGATCGTCGGGACGCTCGAGCCCGGCAAGATGGCCGACGTGGTGCTGTGGTCCGCCGATCCGCTCTCCGTCTATGCCCGCGCGATTCAGGTCTACAACGACGGCTGGCTCGTGTACGACCGCAACGATCCCGCGCATCAGCCCAAGATGGACTTCACCCTGGGCAGGGGGCAGCCATGATTGCCTTGCTGCTCGCCCAGACGATCGCGATC
>QHTW01000166.1:0-452 GCA_003220955.1 Gemmatimonadota bacterium
ATGCCGGTCCCCCCGCGAATCTGTGTGTTGTGCGTGCCTCCGACGTCGTAGTTAAAACCAAGCCGCGGTGACCACAGCAGGTTCGCCCCGGGGAGCGCACCGCTGTTGTAGTGGATCGGCGCGCCGTTCGCATTGCGGAACGTCATGGTGTCGGCGACCGCGTTGTCGTACGCCGTGTTCTTGAACGTCGGCACATCGACACGCAACCCGCCGGTCAGTGTCAGGTTCTGGGTCGGCTGCCATACGTCCTGGACGTACGCGCCGGAGTACAGCACATCGAGCGGCTGGACCGGCTCCGTCAAGCCGGGAATGTTCGCGTAGCGGTACTGGAAGCGCCGCAGCGTCACCGGCGACACCGTGCGCGCTGGATTCGCCAGATAACTGTCAGCCGCCGTGTAGAAGTCGGCCAGCGAGTTGAAAACGTAAACGCTTTGAGCGCCCGGGTAGAAGAC
>QHTW01000166.1:575-4959 GCA_003220955.1 Gemmatimonadota bacterium
CAAACGTCGTGTAGTTGGGCTGGTTCGGTCCGGAAAGGATCTCCACTAACGGGAACCACGGCCCATCGACGTTCTTGCGGCTTTCGTCGCTGGTGTTGTACCCCACGATCAGGTTGTTCGCCTTGTTGCCGAAATTCGAGTTCCACTCGCCCACGATGGATCTTAGGTTCTCGAGAATCGCATAGTTCGAGTTTGCGAAGTTGAGCGACGTCAGATTACTGCGCCGGTTACCAAGACCGAGAGAGGCAGAATTCGAAAGCAGGACCGGAGTTTCCGAGTTCAGCAGATTGTACCGGACGCTGATCTTGTTATGGTCATTCAGGTTGTAGTCGAGGCGTGCGATGAAGCGCCGGGACGGCGTCTTGAAATCGTAGTTCTGATACGGCCCCGTGGTGTAGCTGAATTTCGACTGGAGGTACGCGCTTAGCGCGTCGAGGTCCGATGCCAGCACGCGAGTGACGTTCGATCCCGTATCGCCGGGAGCGCCGGTCGTCGCGCGAAACGTCGTGCCGGGGGCCGTGTTGGCGTCGTCCTCGAAACTGCCGAAGAAGAAGAGACGGTTCTTGATGATCGGACCGCCCAGAGCGATCCCGACATCATGATACTGGAACGTGCCGGGTTTGAATGTATTGGGCCCGGCTTGCGTCCCGACGAAACTGTTGCTGCGGCTGTTGTAGAACGCCGAGCCGGTGAACTGGTTGGTGCCGCTCTTGGTGACCATGTTGATTCCGGCGCCGACGAAGTTGCCCTGCCGCACATCATACGGCGCGATGTTGACCTGAATCTGCTCGAGCGCGTCCAAAGAGATCGGCGCGACACCGGTGCGGTCGCCGGGCTGGCCACCGAGGCCGAAGGAATTGTTGAAGTACGATCCGTCGATCGTCATGTTGTTCAGCCGGTTGTCCTGCCCGGCGAAGGAGACGAACGAGAACGCCCCCGACGAAGACGGCTGCGAGATCCCGCTGTACTGCGGCGTGAGCCGTAGCAGGTCTTCGACCTTGCGACTGATGGTCGGCAAATGTTGCAGTTGGTCCGTCGACACGGTCGTCGCGGCGCCGGTCCGGCCGGCGCTGAACACCGCGCCGGTCGTCGTCACGACCGTTACCGGATCGAGCTGCACGCTCGCTTGCGCGAGACGGAACTGCAGATCGCTCGTCACTCCCAGCGTCACCGTCACGCCATTCTGGACTTCCTGGCGATAGCCGACCCGCGAGGCACTGACCCGATAGGGCCCCCCTACCCGCATCCCAGGGATCGTAAATCGCCCGTCCGCCCGCGTGACCGCGGCGTACGTCGTGCCCGAGGGGCCGTGAACCGCGACGACTCGCGCGCCATCCAGGGGACCGCCGCCGGTGGAATCGCTCACGATGCCGGCGATCGCGCCGGTGGTGACGCCCTGCGCAAACGCCGCGGGGATGGCAAACATCGAAACAGCCGCCGCCGCCAAAACGGCGCGGCCAACGCTGACGATCCAACGCATGGATGGACCTCTCCTGAGAGGGAACGAATGCAGGGTGGTGGTGCCCATCGAGACCGGTGAGAAAGTGGTCCCGATCAGAAACCGCGTCAAGGACGTTAGGTGGGTGCTTTGCGCAGCAGATACACGGCCGCGACAGCGACGAGAATATTGGGAGTCCACGCCGCGAGCATCGGCGGCAGCACGCCCCCCGCGCCGACCGCTTTCGCCAGCTGAAACATGAGCAGCACGATGAACGTCGTCGCGAGACTCGCCGCCACGCCCCACGCCGCGCCGCTCTTCGGATTCGAAATGGCGAGCGGCGCGCCGAACAGCGCGATCAGCACACAGATGAAGGGAATCGCGATCTTGAGCGCGAGCTCGACCTGCAGTTTCTTGGCATTCGACCCGCTGCGCGTCAGCGCGTCGATGTAGCGCCGCAGCTCCCCATAGCGCATCTCGTCGGGCGCCTTCGGCTCGGCCAGCAGATCGACGGGGCGCTCCCGCAGCGTGCGGGAATGCAGCGAATCGAATTCGAACGCCGTCTCGCCGCCGGGCTCATTGCCGGCGAGATAGCGCACCGTGCCACGGTGCAGCGTCCAACGCGGCTGGCGTGCCGCTTTCCCGGTGTCGCTGTAGATCGCGCGCTGCGCCGCCACCACAATCGTCGGGTAGGTGGCTCCGGCGCCCTCGCGCTCCAGCATCAAATCGGTCATTTCCCGCGTCTTCAGCTCGAGCGAGCGGATCGCATACACCCACCCACGGTCCGCCCGATACACGAAGTTGTAGCGCGAGCTGGTCGAGCGAATCGCCTTCTCGCCCAGCATCCCCAGGCGGTGGGACGTGGCCACTGGGGCGATCTCGGCGAGCAACAGCCCAGCGGCGAACGCGGCGCCCGCGGCGGCGAAGAGCGGGAGCACGAGCCGGTGGAAGGAGATCCCCGAGGCTTTCGCCGCGGTCAGCTCGGAATGGCGGCCGAGCGCGCCGACTGTGAACACGGTCGCGAACAGCACCGCGACCGGCAGGATGAGGAACATCTTCTCGGGCAAATCGAAGACGTACGACCACGCCACGACGCCTGGCTTGATGCCGCGGCCCAGATAGGTGTCGAGCCTGTCGGTTAGATCGATCACGATGACGAGAATCGGAAAACCGAGCAGCGTGATGAGGAAAACACGAAGCCACTCGCGGAAGAGATACCGGTCCAGCGTCAGGAACGTGAAATGCGGGATGTGGAATGCGGAACGAATGTTCACAGGCGAATCCGCAGTTTGGGAATCCACCCGAGCAACATCTGTTTGACCTCCTCCCAGTCGCCGCCGTGCGCCGTACTTCCCGCGTGGCGCGCGGTCCAGAGCAGTGGGATCGAGACGATCAGGAAAATGAGATTCGGCGTCCACATCGAGAAGAAGGGCGGCACGATCAGCCGGTCGCCGAATTCCTCGCCGCCGATGAGGCCGACGTAGTAGACCGAGAACACGGCCAGGCTGGTGCCGATCACGAGTCCGACACCGCCACGCGGATAACGAATAGCCAGCGGCACGCCGAGCAGCGCGAAGATCACGCAGGCCGCCGAGATGGCGAGCTTCTTCTGAATCTCGACCTCGTAGATCGCGGCGCGCTGGCGCGCGGTGCGGAGTCGCTGCGCGTAGGCGGCCGGCGTCGTCACGTCCTGGACGACCCTCGCCGGGGGCGGGGGCGCCGCTGCTCCCGTCCCGGGCTCTGCGGCGCGGGCGGGGCGGGGCGAGCCGGGCAGGAGCCGCTGCAACACCCCGAGCACCCGGCAGTACGTGCTCGGGCGCGGTGACGTCGTGTCCGCCGCCATCGGCCGGAGCGGCGCCAGTTTGCTGGTGCGGCGGAGCTCGCCCGCGACGGCGTTGAGCGCGTCGATCCGGACGCGCTCGAGGTCCTGGCGCGCCCGACCGACGACGTCCTGCATCGCGCAGATTCCCATCTCCCGGTCGCTGCGATACTCATCGTTCTTCGTCGTTTCGAAGGTGTTGCTGACGCCGGCGACCTTGATGCGATTGATCGTGTAGAACGTGCGGTTGAAGTGCTTGGGATCGGTGCGCCGGATCTCGTGCACCTCACCGTCGCGCAGCGTCAGATAGAGGTCGGTACCGCCGCCGCTATAGGCCATCCGCCCCGAATCCGCCATGATGATGCGCCGCCGGTCGGGATCCTGTAGATCATAGATCGTCACGTCGTTGAGCGTACTTGCGGCGGCGTCGATGCGGGTCGCGCGCAAGAAGAACTGGCCGGGCACGACCTCGTTGATCACCTGTTCTTTCAACTGAAACGTCGGCTTCTTGCGCTGGATATCGACCAGGAGGGTCCGCAGCGTGTGATTGGAGCGCGGCAGGACCTGATCATTCCAGAGCAGCGAGATGACGCCCATCAGCGCGGCGCCGCCAAGCACGGGCGCGAGGATTTGGCCGATACTGATGCCATTCGCTTTCATCGCGGTGACTTCGTTGTCGGCGGCGAGATGGCTGAACGTGTACAGCACCGCCACGAGCACGGCCATCGGGAGCGTCATCGCGACGATGAACGGAATGGAGAGCGCGAACACTTCGAAGATCGCGCCCCACGGCAGCCCCTTGCCCACGAAGTTGCCGAACTGTTTCGCGACCTGATTGACGAGCATCGCACACGTGAGCGCCGCGATCGCGTAGCCGAGCGGAGGAAGATGTTGCCGCAGGATGTAACGGCTGAGGATGCGCACGATTGGTCGCGCCATTATATTCGGAACCCCAAGTCTCTACAAGGGATGCGGCGTCTTGCGCAGATAGTTGGACTCGCCCTCACGCTCGTCGTACCCCGGGTTCATGCGCAGGCTCCTGTGTACACGTTTGGCGTGCCGCCGCTCGTCGGGCCACGCCAGCCGGCGCTGGCGCCCGGCGGCCGATTGGGCGCGCGCGTCCCGCC
>QHTW01000167.1 GCA_003220955.1 Gemmatimonadota bacterium
GGACACGTGCTGTCCCAGCTCGAGCAGCGTGATGTCGCCCGCTCTGGTCAACTTCGGCATGTACTGCGACACCCGATCGTCCAGCGATAGTTTCTTTTCCTGCGCGAGAAGCAGCAGGGCGCTGCACGTGAACTGTTTGGTGACCGAGCCAATGGCGAACATCGTCTCCAGAGCGACCGGGGTGCTGCTGGTGAGCGAACGCCGGCCGTAGCCTTTCGAAAAGACGATCTTGCCGTCCTGCGCGACCCCGACCGAAACGCCGACGAGTCCACGGTCGCGCAGCGTCGCCCGGATCACACTGTCGATGGAGGAAGTGTCGATCGGCGCCGCGTGCAGCGCGGCGGGAGGCGCGGCCGGCGGCACGGGTGCCACCTCCTTGCGGCAAGCGAGGGCCGAAGCGGCAAGCGCGGTCACGATGGCAAATCGTGCGGCAGGGTGGTGCATGAAATCCTCACGATGAGACGATGGACCAACTTAGGGCGCGCCGAGACTTCCGGCGAGCTAGCGGTGCGATTCATTTGGAGTATGATCGCCCCATGAAAAAATCCATCGGCGACAACATGATTCCGAAGGAATGGGGCTTCGAGCGCGGCCTCGATCTCGTGAAGAAGGCCGGCTTCGACGGGATCGAGCTGTGGCTGGGCGACGTCGCGTGGTTCCAGATGACCACGACCGACGCCGAGGTCCGCGACTTGCGCCGCAAGGTCGAGAGCGCCGGCCTCGTGGTCTCCAATGTCTCGACTGGACTGCATTGGGCCTCGCCGCTGTCTGCGCGCGATCCGCGCGTGCGCGCGCAGGCGACTCGCATCGTCGAGCGCCAGATCGAGACCGCGAGACTGCTCGGTACCGACGCGATCTTGGTGGTCGCCGGGCTCGTCACCGATGAAGTCCCGTACAACGAAGTGTATCAGCGCTGTCTGGACACACTGCGCCCCCTGGGCGACACCGCCGCCCGCGCCGGCGTCAAGATCGGCTGCGAGAACTGTAACGCCGAGCAACGGTTCCTCATCAGCCCGCGCGAGTTCTGGCAATTCCTGAACGACGTGAACAGTCCCGCGGTCGGCATCCACCTCGACGTCGGCAACATCCACGACACCGGCTTTGCGGAGCAGTGGATCGAGATTCACGGACCGAGAATCACCCGCATTCATCTCAAAGACGTGCTGAAGCACCGCGGGCGCTGCGGCGACCAGAGCGTGTACACGAACCTGTTTCTGGGCGACAACAACTGGCCCGCGATCCGCGCCGCGCTGACCAAGGTCGGCTACGACGGCTGGCTCATCGCGGAAATGGAAGCGCGCTATCGCTATGCGCCGGACCAGCAGTTCTATGACACGGCGCAGGCGATGGATCGCCTGATCTCCGGCAGGCTCTGAGTGGACATGACGCGCCGGCAGTTCCTCGCTACCACGGCAGCCGCGGTGAGCGCCGGAAATCGCCTGCGAGGTCGCTCGCCGTGCGTGCTCCTCGATCTGCAGCGTGGGTGTCTGCGAGAGTCGGTGGCGGGCTACACGGCGGTGTTTCAACCGCGCGTGGTGCGCGCGCACATGCCGGGCATCCCGCACTGCGCCGTCGTACTCGTTCCAGCAGCACTCGAGATCTCGCCGGTTGCGGCCCGGGCGATCGTGAGGTGCCTGCACGCCGGAGCGACCGTCATCCTCGAGTCCGCCGCGGGTTTCCTCGATCAGCGAGCGTTTGGCACCGAGCGCGCGGTGCTGCGAGACTATTTCGGGATCACCGTCGAACCGCCGGTGCGACTCTGGCCGCGTCAGACCCCATACGTCGACTACCTCTGGCCCTACGCCGCGAAACTCCGCGACTTCAGTCGGGTGCTCCCGCTCGGCCCGCCAGCCGGGGAGCCGATCGCGTGGGTCGACAATCTCCCGGTAGCACTCAAGCGACGCAGCGGGCGTGGGACGTTGATTTTCCTGGGCTCGCCTGTCGGCCCGGCGCTTTGGGCCGGTGATGCCGAGGCGACGCGGTGGCTCTCCGCCGTCCTGGCTACGGTTTCCTAGCGACGACGAGCAGATGGGCGCTGGCGCCGAGCAGTGCGGGCTCGCTCTCTAACGACCGGGCGACCTCCAGCAGATCGGCGCGGCGGCGCGGATCGCGCATCCGCTCGGGGACGTCCGGGAGCAGCCACCCAGGTCCTTCGATGGCATAGATCCGCGGATCCCGGAACCCCGCCGCGCCGACCTCCGTCACGGCTTCGGTCGGCTGGTGGAAATAGGCCGTGGTGAAATAGTCGGACCGTTCCGTCGGGTTGCGGTGTTGCCCCTCGGCAAGGTCACGCTTTACGATCGCCGCGAAGCGCGGGTCTTGCAGCAAGTCCCGTGAGAGACCATCGAGTGCCGACGCCCAGCGCGAGATGACGGCGCCGAAGAGCCACCCGGCGCGTTTGAGGACCCGGTTCGCTTCGGCCAGTGCGTTGGCGCGATCCGCCCCCGCCGTGAGGTGGTAGAGCGGGCCAAGGAGCAGGACGATGTCGGCGGTGTTGTCGGGGAACTCGAGCGCGCGCGCATCGCCGACGCTGGAGGACGCGAGCGGCCGCCTCCCCACACTGCGGCGCCGGGCCTCGTCGATGAGTCGCGGCGTCGCGTCCACGAGATGCACGTGATATCCGAGCTCCGCAAGCCAAAAGGCATACGCGCCGGCCCCACCTCCCACATCCAGGACCACGGCGGGCGGCGCGGGCACGTGACGCTGGATCAGCTCGCGAGTGCGGGCCTCCTCGAGCAGCGCGGCGCCCTGCGCGAGCCGGTCCTCCTCGGCGGTGTTCGCATAATAGTTCGCGATCGCATCATCCATGCGCGCTCCCTAGTGCGCTGTCGCCGCGCGCTCGACCACCATCATCATGAAGGATCCCGGCACCAGCGGCGGACGGCGCCGCGGGTTCGCCGCCGTGGACTCGGCGGGAACCGGTCCGAACTTCGCGGAGACGACGTAGAGCCGATGCGTGGTGGGATCGAGCCCCATGTTGCGCCCGCCCGGCGCCGTCTGGAGGTTCTCGACGACGCGATACTGGTCCGGCCCGTCCTGATGGATCACGGTGAGCGTGCCGTCCGCGTTCGAGGTGAACACATCGCTCGTGCTCGCGTCGAACGCCGCACCATCCACGCCCTGGCCGATCGGGGCCGTCGCCACGACGCGACCTGCTGCGTAGTCCGAAACCGCTAACACACCGCTGCGGCATCCGCTGAATAACCGCTGATGCTTCGTGTCGATCGCCATCGCGACCGGCTGCTGACAGGGCGCGGTCGACCAGCGGCGCGTGACCTTCAGCGTCCGGGCGTCGATTTCGACCACTTCCCGGTTGTCGACGATGTTCACGTATACCTTGCCGTCGCCCGCGGACACGCCGGTCTCCGGTTTGCCGCCGAGCGGGATGTTGGTGACGAGCCGGCCAGGCCCGGGATCGATCACGGTCGAGGAATGCGCATCGCCGTTGAACGTGAAGACGCGGTTCGAGATCGGGTCGTACGCGATCGCGTCGGCGTCCTCGGCAGCCGGGATACGACCCAGCACCTGCAGCGTGGCGGGATCGAACATCACCACGGAGCTGTCGTTGCCCCATGTGGCGAAGCCATGGTGCGCGGCGTCGACCAGGGCGATGCCGTGCGCCCCCCGAATGCCCGAGATTTCGCCGAGCAGTTTGCCGTCCCGCTCGTCCACGACCATGAATCGATCCTGGCGCGCGATGAAAACGCGGTTGTGCGCCGGATCAGGGGTGACGTAGTCCCAGCGTCCATCGCCACCCAGAACAAACATATGCGTTATTTGGTAGGGTCCGGGATTCTGCGCGGCGAGTGCAAGGAACAAGGCGACAGCCAGCATGTGCCCTCCTGAAGAGTTCATTTCCGTTTTCGCCCGACGTGCATCTTCTCTTCTATGGCATCAAAGCGCGGATCAGCGCGCAACGCATCGAGTTGTGGATCGAAGAAGTCCTCGGGGAGAAAAATGTCTCGCACCGCGATCGCGCTATCGAGATAAGCAAAGCCACGCGTGAGATTACCCTGCCCCGTATACGCCAGGGCCAGCGCGAACGGTCCAACGCGACCGCTCGCCAAGCGGCGGGTGAGCTCGGCGGTGTAGCGCGTCGCGCTCGCGCGATCGCCGGACGCCGCGTACGTGTAAGCGAGCCCGCCGGCCAAATCCTCCAGAAAGCCGCCGAGGTCGAGCGAGCGCCGCATGACGTCGATCGCCTGCCTGTAGCGGTGCTGTTGCGCGTAGACGAGTACTGTCCCGCGCAGCTGTTCCTCCGCTTTGTCGAATCGATGCATCAGGTAATACGTCTGTCCTAGCTCGGTCGCGATCACCAGCGACAGCGGATCCAGGCGCTGCGCCTGCTGCATCTGCTCCAGCGCTTCATCCAGCCGGCCCTGCGACCAGAGAAAGTCGGCGTACCATTGGTGGCCGGTCGGGTAGGCCGGATCGACCCTGATGGCGCGCCGAAAGCTCGACTCCGCAGCTACCCAGTTCCAATCGTAGATCATCGTGCCGTATGCCAGCGCGGTGTGTGCCTCACCGACCGTGCTGTCGAGCGCCAGCGCCTTTGCAGCCGCAGCTCGCGCCTTGGGCCAGTCGACTTCGCGCGGCGCGCCCGCATAGGGGATCGCGAGCACGTAGGCGTCGGCGAGCGCCGCCCAGGCGAGCGCAAATCCGGAATCGCGGGCGACCGCCTGCTCAAGATGTCGCACCGCCTCCTGCATGCCGGTGCTCGTCCGCTGATTCCAGGCAAAGCGACCCTTCAAGTAGACATCATATGCGGCGAGATCATTGGTCGGGCGCGACCGCAGCGCGGCGCTGCGGCGCGCGCCGAGCTTTACCTGTAACGCGGAAATGATGGCGCGGGCGATGTCCTCTTGCACGGCGAAGACGTCTTTCACCTCGCGATCGTACGCCTCGGACCACAGCTGGTAGCCGTCCCGGGTGCTCACAAGCTGCGCCGTGATGCGCAGCCGGTTCCCGCTCCGCCTGACGCTGCCTTCGAGGATCGCGTCCACGTGCAGCCGCCGGCCGACGTCTGCAACGTCAATCTCGCGGCCCTTGAACTGGAACGACGACGTCCGCGCGGCCACCCGCATCCCCTCGACGCGACTCAGCGCGGTGATCAGCTCGTCGGTGAGACCGTCGCTGAAGTAGGCCTAGTTCTTCGCTTCACTGAGATCGGCGAACGGCAACACCGCTGCCGTGGCGGGGGCGGCGGCCACCCCGCCGCCCCGCGAGCGGACCAGGACGGCGGACACGGCCACGACAAGGACCACCAACGCCACGGCCGGGACCCACATGCGGCTGATCGCCCGCCGGTGCCGCGGCAGCTCGATACCTTGCAGGGCGCGCAGGAACTCGGCCGCCGAGGCGAAACGGTCCGCCGGCACGCGGGCGAGCGCGCGGCTGACGGTCTGCTCGACTGCGACGGGGACATCGCGCGTGGTGCCCAAGCGCGGGACCGGTTCGCTCAGCCGTTTGGCGAGGATGGCCTGCGCGTTGGGGCCCGTATAAGGCATCTCGCCGGCGAGCATCTCATACAACACGCAGCCGAGCGCGTAGATGTCGGAGCGCGCGTCGAGAGTGCGCTCGCCAGCGGCCTGTTCCGGGCTCATATAACCCGGCGTGCCCACGACCAGGCCGGTGGCGGTCAAGCCGCCGGTCTCGTTCCACGGTCGCGCGATGCCGAAGTCGGCGACCAGGGTCGATCCGTCGGTGGTAAGCAGCAGGTTCTCGGGTTTGACGTCGCGATGCAGGACGCCGTGCTGATGCGCGTACTCGAGCGCACGGGCGGCTTCGGACGCGATACGCACGGCCTCGTCGAGCGGCAGCTGGCGCTCACGCTCCAGACGCGCGCGCAGCGTTTCGCCTTCGACGAATGGCATCGTGTACCAGAGGACGCCCGCCGCGGCGCCGGAGTCGAAGACGGGAACGATGTGCGGATGCTGGAGGCGCGCGGCCAGCTCGATTTCGCGATGGAAGCGATCGGCGTCCAGGGAGGCGGCGAGGGCAGAACTCAGCACCTTCAGCGCGACGAAGCGGCCGTGCTTGAGATCGCGTGCCAGGTAGACGGTCGCGGCCGAGTTCTCGCTCAATGACGTACCGGTCCACCAGCGCGGCGCGCAGGGTGGCGTGGAAATCGGCCATCCGGGCAAAATGGATCGCGCTGCAGGGCTTAGCTAGTTGGTCGCTTTCCTTTCTTCTGTTTCGCCGCGACGGCAATCGATTTCTCAGCCCAGGGCCGTAGCCCCTCAGGATCTTCGAGCAGATCCTCCGGCACCTGGTAATACTTCATGGCCTCGCTCCCTTCGCCGTAGGGCTGGAACGGCTTCATCCCCAGCTTCTCGAAGTCGGGCCGATTGGAATCGTCCACCTTGAAATAGACCGTGTCGTTGGCGATCAGTGCGAAGAACAACTCGCCGGCGTAAATCCCGAAGCCGCCGAACATGGATCGCGCGCGAACCCGCGGGACGACGCGACGGAGCTGATCGAGGACGAAATCGCGGAAGCTCGCGCTACTCGGCATTGGAGCACAAATCTACCGCGCCGACCCGAGGGACGCCCTAAAAGTCATAACCCGTCTGGGCTAGTCCCCACGCGCTTGACGGCGGTCACTACTCGCGCGTAGGGTAGAGCAAGGGGAGAGAAACGTGGGGTGGCTCATGAGGTCTACTCGTTGCGCCGTACTGCTGCTGACCGCCACCGCAGTCGCTACGATCTCGAGGCCGTCGCATGCGCAAACCGCAGGCGACGGCTTCCTGTTTCGTGTCCCAGTCGGCACCTGGAGCGTGCGGGGCGGGTTCGATCACGCGTTCGCGAGCGGTGACCTGTTCAACTTTGTCACCAAACAGCTCACCATCAGCCGCTCCGACTTCAGCTCGGCAACGTTCGGCAGCAGCGTTGCCGTTCGTGTCTCGCCGGTCACGGACATCGTGTTCGACATCAGCTACGCCAGTGTCAGTCGCCACTCGGAATTCCGCGACTGGGTCGACCAGAACAATCAGCCGATCCAGCAGACGACGTCGCTGCGGCGCGTGCCGATCACGCTGGGCGTCAGGCATTATCTGTCAGCGCGTGGCCGCGCGATCGGACGATTCGCCTGGATCCCCGCGGCACGCGACAGCTACCTGGGTCTCGGGGCCGGTCTGATGCAGTATCGCTTTCATCAGATCGGTGACTTCGTCGACTTTCAAACGCTCAACGTCTTTCCGGATGAATTCGAGTCGAAGGCCTGGACACCCGTGCTGCACGCGCTGGCGGGGGTCGACCTGGGACTCGGCCGCTTCCTCCTGATAAACGGCGAGGCGCGGTACACCTGGGCTCGCGGCCCGGTGGGCCGGGATTACGTCGGTTTCCATCGCATCGACCTGTCCGGCTTGTCGCTGACGGCCGGCTTGTCGTTCAGACTGTAGGAAGGATCGTGCCCATGCGTACGCCAATCCAAACCTTGCTCGTCGCAGCCGCCCTCGTTGGGACCGGCGCGACACCGGCGCGCGGCCAGAATCCTTCGCTCGACTCGCGCTGGCTTGCCTACATCGGCTGTTGGGAGCGGGCAGAATCGGCGAAATCCGTCGTCTGCGTCGTGCCCGCGGCCGGTACATCAGCCGTCGATCTCCTCACCATCCAGAAGGGACAAATCGTCGCACGCGAGCGCATCACCGCGACCGGTGAGCGTGTCGCGACCGCCCACGATGACTGCACCGGCTGGCAGACTGTCGAGTGGTCAGCCCGCGCGCAGCGCCTCTACTTGCATTCGGGCGACACGTGCCCCTCCGGCAACACGGAGGGCACGGGCGTGATCGCCATGGACCCCGACGGCAGTCAGTGGCTGTACATCCAGGGCATGACGCCGGGAGGGGGAAGCCAAACCGGCATTCGCGTCCAACGCTATCGCGAGGCAGCGGACGACGTGCTGCTGCCGGACGACATCAAAACTGCGA
The DNA here is from genome assembly GCA_003220955.1 of Gemmatimonadota bacterium. Classification (GTDB taxonomy): domain Bacteria; phylum Gemmatimonadota; class Gemmatimonadetes; order Gemmatimonadales; family GWC2-71-9; genus 20CM-2-65-7. Next base: position 7,929 of record QHTW01000167.1, read on the forward strand.
TCCGGATGGACATCTCAGCCACGATGCAAGCGCGGGCCGCCGCGGCCATCAGCCTTGCGACCGATGACGTCGTCGAAGCGGCCCGGCATGTGGACACGTCGGTTCTCGAGGCCTGGCTCGTCGAGCGCGGAGAACCGTTCACACTCGACGCCAAGCGACTCGTGACACTCGCCGACGCGGGCGTGCCATCCCAGGTTATCGATCTCATGGTAGCCCTGTCGTATCCTAAGGTTTTCGCCATCAACGCGGCGTCGCGTCAGGGTGAGCGCCGGCCTTCGGCACGCGCGACTGGTGCCGGAGGGCATGCAGGCGAGGCGTATGCCACCCGGCCGGTGTACGCACCCCTCGAAGAATGTTCGATGTACTACCTGCTGTGGTATACGTACCTCCCGAGTATTTGCCGAGGGTTCTACCCAGGATATGCATTCGGGCCCGGCTTCTATCCGGGCGGCTATCCAGTGACGATCGTCTTTACGGGCAATGCTCGCGCGCACGGACACGTCGTGAACGGGCAGGGTTACAAGGAAGGCGCGAGCACCAACGCGGACGCGATGCCCCGGTCGGGCGATTGGGGGTCCGTGACGCCGGCCAGCGGCTGGTCACCCAGCAGTTCCAGCAGCCCCAGCCGCTCGAGTTCGGGCGAGCAGCGGACCGCTAAACCGCGACCGCAGTAACCGACGCTATTTGGGCGGAAGCGCTGCCGGCGGAGTTCCCGAACCCGGCGGCAGCGCGACCCGCGCCGCGAGCGCCTCGATTTGCCGCTGGCGCGTGCGCGCCCAGCGCGGCAGCCGCAGCGCGCCACTCGCAATCATCCCGACGCCGGCGAAGAGCAGCAATGCCATTCCTGGAATCGCCTCGGTAAAGTAGCCGCCCACCACGCTCGCCAGGGTGACAATCGTCGTCACGCCGAGTGTGGCGAACCCGGCACCGATCGCGGCACGCGCGGCGCCGTGCATCGTGCCGAACCGCAGGCGATGACCGGTCTCCGTAGGCTCGAGGAGGACCTGCAGGTTGCCGTTGGTCCATTGCCGCAGCGAGCCATCGATTCGCGTGCGGCCGCGCGCGTTGAAGACCTCGCGCAATTGCACGACCAGGCGCTCCCACTCTTCATCCGTCAGCCGGCGGTTGAGATTGACCGTTCGGGCCACGCCGATCGGCAGGCCGAGGAACGTGCGGGATGTGGCATCGAGGCGCACATCGAGTGCCTGGGCGGCCCGCCCGACCGCGTCAGATGGAATACCGACTTCGCGGCCGATCGCCTGCAGGTCTGCGAGGGTCAAGCCTTCGTCGCGTGGGACGTCGTGCGGCGGACTCTGCTGCGCTTCCGCCGCCGAGCGAAAGATGGCGGCGATCTCTTTATCGTTGTAGCGACGCTCGTCCATGCGCACCAATTTAGCCGTGCCACCCCTCCCGCAAGAGCGCCCAGCGCTCGTGATCACGCCACTGGCCCGCAATCTTGAGGTAGCGCGGCGAGTAGCCTTCGCGGTGAAAGCCGAGACTCTTGACCAGTCGGATCGATGCGCGATTGCGCGGCTGAATGTTGGCTTCGAGGCGATGCAAGCGCAGGCGCCCAAACGCGAGCTGCAAGACGGCCGTCAGGGCCTCGCGCATGTAGCCCTGCCGCGCATACGGGGCGCCAATGTGGTAGCCGAGATAGGCGCTCCTGAAGCTGCCGCCGACGATCTGACTGATCTCGACCGCGCCGACGAGTGCCTGATCGGCACGGCGTACGATGAACCAGCATTTGCTCTGCCGGCTGCGACTGCGATGGAGCAGTAGGCGAAACGCCGCGGTGGTGCGCGGCGGGGAGACCAGGCCGGAGTGGAAGCGCTTGCTCTGACGGTTGAGCGCGACGTACTCGGCGGCATCGCTCGCACGCGGCGCGCGCAACTCGATTCGCGTCGCTACTTCGGTGGGTGCCAAATGAGGAAGACGAGTCTGCGACGGCGCACGAACGCCTGTCTTCAATCGGGCGCGCCGACGCGGCGCCGCACGGTGGCAATATCACGGACCGGACGCACCTCTACGCAGCCGGTTCGCACCCAGGGGAACTCCTTGGCAATCTGGACCGCCTCGTTCATGTCTTTGGCCTCGATCAAATTGAAGCCTCCCAGCACCTCTTTTGCCTCGCTGAAGGGCCCGTCGGTGATCTTGGTGCGGCCGTTTCGGATCCGCACCGATTTCGCCGTTTCCACACCCTCGAGCATCTGGGATTCCGTGAGCTGGCCGCTGCGGCGGAGGTCGTCGGCGTGCGCGAGGCAGTCGCGCATCATTCCATCCGTTTCCGCCTGGGGGAGCGCGCCCTGCAGCTGGGGGTCGTTGTAGATCACGAGCATGAATTTCATGCCCGTAATCTAAGCGCGCATCCGCGCCCTATTTGGTCTGCACCGCATGCCCGCCGAACTCGTGCCGCAGCGCGGCGATCAACTTGGCGCCGAATGATTCCTCCTGACGCGAGCGGAGCCGCGCGAGCAGCGACAGCGTGATGACCGGCGCCGGCACATCGAGGCGCAGCGCCTCGTCGACCGTCCAGCGTCCCTCGCCCGAGTCCTCCACATAGCCCCGGATGCCCGCGAGGTTGTCGTCCCGCGAGAACGCCCGC
>QHTW01000168.1 GCA_003220955.1 Gemmatimonadota bacterium
AAACCGGCGAGCAGATCGCGAAAGATCTCGGCATGCGGCCGTTCCGCATCGCCACCAAGTCGAAATCGATCTATCACGCGGGCGCGGTGTTCGCCTCGAATTACCTGGTGGTGGTCGAGGCCGTCGCGCAGCGCCTGTTACGCCATGCGGGATTGTCCGACGCGGACGCGTGGGCGGCACTGCGGTCCCTCGTGGAGGGGACGTTCGAGAACCTGAGACGGCATGAGCCGCGCGAGGCGCTCACCGGGCCGGTAGTGCGCGGAGACACCGCCACGATCGTCCGGCATCTGCAATCGCTGGCCGTGGATGACGCGAAGTTGTACCGCGCGCTCGGCCGGGCGGCGCTCGAGCTGGCGCAAAAGCAGGGGATGGATGAGTCGACGGCGGAGAAAGTCGCGGAAGCGCTGGCTACTGATCTACCACCCGTAATCCGGACGTCGGGGAAAATCGGAATTCACGGCCGGCGATCGCCCGATTCACCGTAACGTTGCGGAGCATGATCGTCCGTCGCTGACCCGAATTCTCGACAATCTCGATCCGCCGCACCAAGCCATCCCGCTTCGCAATCCAAACCGTCGCCGCTGAGTACGGAAGGTCCTGCGCGCGCGGCGTCAGCGTGACGACATCGACCGCGCCATCCGCGGTCGAGTCGCTGCGGTCGTATCGCGCCGTGTACCGCTCGCGCGGATGCTCGACGAATTGCCCGATGAGATTTGGTCCGGTCGTCCCCGTGCCCGGAATCGCCGTCCGGATGACCTGCCCGGGCGTCGTGCTCGGCGTGTAGAGCCAGAGGTGACGACCATCGGCGACGACCCGGTCATTTTTCGGGTCGGTGAACCGCATCGCGAAGTAGCTGGGGCGCCGCTGGAACAGCTTGCCGCGCGTCGTATCGGGATCGCCGACCATCGGGTTGTCGACGATCTGGACGAAGTCGGCCGTGAGGGTGCGGACGGTGTCGAAGGAGCTGCTCGCCCGGTCAAGAATGGCCAGCGGATCCTGATACACGTCGGCACGTCGGAACGTCGGCACGATCAGGAGCAAGAGCATCGTGCCGACGTGCAGTCGTGCCGACGTGTACCTCATGCGCCTACGGCAGCCGGCTCGGCCACGCGTCTCCCAATGGCCTCCGCAATGATGCGGACCTCACGCATCAACTGCGCAAACTGATCCGGAAAGAGGGACTGCGCGCCGTCCGACAGCGCCTCCTCGGGATTCGGATGGACCTCGACCATGATGCCGTCGGCGCCCGCGGCGACCGCGGCGCGCGCCATCGGGATCACCTTGTCCCGCAGCCCGGTGCCGTGGGACGGGTCGGCGATGATCGGGAGATGCGACAGCTTGTGCACGACCGGGATCGCGGTGAGGTCGAACAAATTGCGCGTCGCCGTGTCGAAGCTCCGCACGCCCCGCTCGCACAGAATCACGTCGTGGTTTCCTTCGGCCAGTAAGTACTCCGCGGAGAGGAGCAGCTCCTGCACGGTCGCGCTGATGCCGCGCTTGAGCAGCACCGGCTTGCCGCAGCGCCCGGCGAGCTTGAGCAAGGAGAAGTTCTGCATGTTGCGCGCGCCGATCTGCACGACGTCCGCGGTTTCCGCGACCCAGCCGAGGCCGGTCTCATCCATCGCCTCGGTGCAGATCAGGAGCCCCGTCTCCTCGCGCGCTTTCGCCAGCAGGCGGAGACCGGGCTTGCCGAGGCCCTGGAAAGAGTAGGGGGAGCTGCGCGGCTTCCAGGCGCCCCCGCGGAGGACGACGGCGCCCGCTTCCTTGACCTGGCGAGCGGCTTCGATGATTTGCCGTTCACTTTCGACGGAGCAGGGGCCGGCGATCGCCACGACCTCCGTATTGCCGAACGCCACGCCGCCCGGCAGGCGGACGACGGTCGATTCCGCTTTCCACTCGCGGCTGACTTGCTTGTACGGCTGCGAGACGTGGATGACCTCGTGAACGCCGGGCAGGCCTTCGAGCCGCGACGCGTCGACGCGCCCGTCGTTGCCGATCAGCCCGACGGCGGTGCGCTGCGTTCCCGGCATAGGCTGCGCCTGATAGCCCATCTCCTCGATGACGGAGATGACCTTCTCGACTTCTGCGGGCGTGGCGCCATGCCGCATCACGATCAGCACGACTTATCGTCTCCCATCTCCAATGGTGAAGCGATCGCCGTCCTTGGCCGCGGACACCGGCCCGCGAAAGCGACTCCCGGCAAGTTTGGCCGGGTCCGAAGTTTCTACTGGAGGATAGAAGTGCGTCAAGACTAATTGCTTTGCTCCCGCATCCTGGGCCAACGTTCCAGCCTGTTGAGGAGTCAAGTGAGTATCCATGGCCCGCTCCTCCGGCAGTGAGCACTCCGCCAGCAGCAGATCGCACCCCGTCGCCCAGCGTGCCAGCTCGGTGCTGGGCCCGGTATCGCCGGTGTAGACGAGCCGCCCTTCGGGCGCGACCAGGGAGACGGCCACACTCTCGTCCGTATGCGGGACGGGGAACGTCTCGAGGTTCACGTCGGCATTGAGGGGGAACGGCTCGCCGTCGCGCACGTCGAGAATGCCGATGGGAAACCCCGGATCGAGCAACCACGCGCCGTAGCCTTCGGCGAGGGTGCGCAGCAGCTGCACGACCCCCGGGGGCCCGAGGATGACAAAGGGGTCCCGGCGCGGCGGCTCCGTCGTGTATTTGAGCGCGTACACGAGCATCGGCAGCTCGCCCCAGTGGTCGGGGTGGAAGTGCGTCAGGATGACGTGCGTCACCTGATGCCAGGGCAACCCGAACTCCGCGAGCCGGTGCAGCGAGCCCGCGCCGCAGTCGAGCAGCACGCGCAAATCCCCGCGCGCTACCCAATGACAGGGACAGGTGCGGCGGGCGGAGGGTGCGACCGTGCCGGTGCCGACGGTGACGAGTTCCATGCTCACTTTCCTCGAAAGACGATCCGCTTGAAGACAATTAATCCTGTCGCCTTGAGCTTGGCGAGATACACGCCGGCCGGCAACGGGTGTCCATCATCGGCGCGGCCGTCCCACATCAGCCGGGGATCGCAGATCCCGCCGCCGGTGGAGCCGCGCCCATACCGCCCCGGGGGCAAAACACCGGGAAAATCAGGCCCCGGAACGAAGTGGCGTACCGGATTGCCGCGCAGGTCCAGGATATCGAGCTCGACAGTGCCGGCAATCGGCAAGTCGAACCAGAGACACGTCGAGTCCCGGCCGGCGGCGGGGAAGGGGTTCGGGAAGTTCTGGTAGAGCAGCGTGGACGTGGGCAGGCCGAGGTCCACGACGAGAAATGAGCCCTGGCTCTTGATGATGCTGGTGTCCGGTCCGGCGTGCACGGTGAGGAACCAGCGATAGGCCGTGTTCCGCTCGAGCGGCTGTGTGAGTCGAAAGGTCGTGTCGATCAAGTTCGCGACGTTGAAGTCGGTAATGCCGGTCGCCGCTCGCTGCACATCCAGGTCGAACGTCAGCGGCCCCGGAGGCGTCGCAACACCCACCGGTCGCCAGGTGAGCGTTGGCTGCGCCGTATCGATCACCAGCCCCGCCGGATTGCTGAGGGATGTGAGCGTGGCCCATGCGGGCACCACGACGGGACCGATCCGGCCAGTCGTGGCGGTTTCGCCGCTGGCGGCTGTCGCATCGACGCGCCAGAAAAAGGAACCCGCCTTCAGAGGAACAGAGAGACTGAGCATCTCCGCGGTGAGCAGCGTGTCGACGAGCGATGCCGCGAATGTGCTGTCACGGCTCACGCGCACGCGGTAACGCACCGGCGTCGCTGCTGGCGGTACGGTGCCCACCGTCCAGGTGAATGTCGGTGTGATCGTGGCCAGTGGGCCGGCCGCCGGCAGCGGCGCCGTCGCCGTCACACCGGCGGGGAAAACGGCGGCAGTGGCGACATCCGGCCGGCCCCAGCCGTAGATCGAGTCTGGGGCAGCGCGTTTGCTTCCCGCGCTGCGGAACGCGGCCCGCAGCTCGATCGGTGTGAGCGTCGGGTGCATTTGCTTGATCAACGCAGCGCTCGCGGCAACCAGCGGCGTGGCAAACGAGGTGCCGTCACCCCGCCCTACCTGACCCGTTCCCGTGAGGACACACACGGCGACGCCCGGTGCCGTGAAATCGGGTTTGAGCCGGCCATCCGCGGTCGGACCGCGCGACGAGAAGAAGGCGATCGTGCCGAGCGAGTCCTCCGCACCGATGGTGAGCACGGAATCGGCATCACCGGGCGTCGAGAGTGTTCTGAAGCCGGGTCCGTCGTTCCCGGCCGCCGTCACGACGAGGATGCCCCGCTGCGCCGCCTGCTCGGCGCCCACGCTGGTGACCGCGATGTCGCCGTTCAATTGCGACGGCGTGTAGCTGAAGCCGTTGTCGAAGGAGAAGTAGCCGAGACTCGAGGAGACGATGTCTACGCCGATCGAATCGGCCCACTCGAGCGCGGCGACGTAGTTGTCTTCTTCGACCCGCGTCTCACTGCGGACATCCTCGGTCTTCGCGAGCAGATAGTGAGCGCCCCGCGCGATCCCGCGCAGCCGGCCCGGAACGTCTCCCGCGAACAGCGACCACGTCGAAGTCCCGTGAGACTCCGCCCCCGCGACGTCCTTGCCAGGCTCATCCCTCACGATGCTGTCGTTGAACACAAAGTCATGTTGCGCAGTGACCGTGATGCCGTTGAACGCCGGGTTCGCGGTATCGAAGCCGGTATCGAGGAGAGCGATCCGCACGCCCGTCGCGTCG
>QHTW01000169.1:0-6190 GCA_003220955.1 Gemmatimonadota bacterium
GGGGCGCGCGAGCCCTTGCAGAATCGGGCCGAGCGCGGTCCAGCCGCCAAGCCGCTGCACGAGTTTGTAGCCGATGTTTCCGGCGTCGAGATCCGGAAAAATCAGCACGTTGGCGCGACCGGCGGCGGGCGAGCCGGGTGCCTTGCGTGCCGCGACGTCCGGGACGAGCGCGGCGTCGAGCTGCAGCTCGCCGTCGAATGCAAAATCGGGCCGCCGCTCTCTCAGTGTCGCCATGCCATTCAGTACCCGTTCGATTCTCGGCCCGCTGGCGCTTCCCTTGGTGCTATAAGAAAGGAAAGCCACGACCGGCTCGTCTTCGACGATCAGGCGCCGCTCGCGCGCCGATACCAGGGCGATGTCCGCGAGCTGGCTCGGCGTGGGCTCCGGAGTAACCGCGGAATCGGCGAACGTGAGCACGTGGTCGTCCTTGATCATGTAAAACGCCCCGGACACCGTGGCGATGTCCGGCGCGGTGCCGACAGCCCACAGCGCCGCCCGGATCGTCTCGGCGCTCGTGTACATGGCGCCACCCAGCATGACGTCAGCGTCACCAACAGCCACGAGACACGCCCCAAAAACCAGAGGGTGCTCTAGCGCCTGGATGGCGGCAGCGTCGGTTGGGAACTTGTCGGGCCGCCGAGTTCTCAGCAGAGAGATCATCGCGGGGCGTGCGGCGTGCGGCGTTGCTTTGTCGAGTAGGTCGACTTTGCCGAGGCCTTGGCGCTCAATCTTGCGCGCCGCTTCTTGAACCCGTGAGTCCTCGCCCTCGGCGAGCACGACGCGAGCCTTCAGCTTCCGCGCCCGCTCGTAGACGCGGTCCAGAAACGTCATTTGCCGAACTTGCGCTTCAGGGCCTGCTGAACGGTGGGATCGACGAGCTGCGAGACGTCGCCGCCGAAGCGTGCGACTTCGCGCACCAGGCTGGAGCTTACGAACGTCAGGTCGAAGGCCGGCACGAGAAAGACCGTCTCGATCTTCGGCGCCAGATTGCGGTTCATCAACGCCATCTGGAATTCGTACTCGAAGTCCGACACCGCGCGCAGCCCTCGGATGATTACCGACGCCCCGACCTTTTTGGCAAACTCGGCGAGCAGTCCTTCAAACGATTGTACCTCGAGGCGCTTATCGGGCACCGAGCGAGAAAAGCGGCTGCTTGGCGACGTTCACCGCCACCGCCACGACCAGCTGGTCGACGAACTCCAGCGATCGATGGATGAGATCCTCATGCCCCTTCGTGATGGGATCGAACGAGCCCGGGTATACCGCGATGCGTTTCATGGCGCGTACACGAACGTGATCGCCGTGTCGCCATAGCGGCGCGTGTCATCACCATCGACGACCCTGTCGACAGCATGCTCGACCGAAAACACCCTCGCAAATGGGGACCGCCGAAAGAGCTTCGCGAGGTGTGCGGCCTCGTCGCTCGCGTACGGCGGGTCGGCGAATGCCACATCGTACGCATCCGGCTGCAACCGTTCAGCGAAGCGCATGGCATCACTCCGATGGATGGTGACGCGAGCTTCTGCTCCCAACGTGGCCGCGTTGTCGCGAATTGCCGCCAGCGATGCCTTGTGAGTCTCGACGAAATCAACTCCCACCGCACCGCGGCCACGCGACAGGGCTTCGAACCCCAACGCGCCGGAGCCGGCAAAGAGATCCAGCACCCGCGCGTCCGGAATCGACTGCTGCAGGATGCTGAACCAGCCTTCCTTCACGCGATCACCCGTCGGTCGGACGCTGCGTCCCGCGGGTGCCTTCAGGCGTCGGCCCTTGAACTCACCCGCGATTATGCGGAGCAAGACTCGCCACTCGCGCCTGAATCGTGGTCCTGCCCTGCCAATCGTCCCGCTCCAGTCTGAAGGCGACATCCAACGGGTTGGTGAGCCAGTCCTCCGGTACGGCATCCGCCCAGCGGAATCCGATCGCCGGGAGCACTGCCGAGCCGTCATCCAGCGTGAATCGCAGGTGATTCGTGCCGACGCGGCGGGCGCCGACGGCCCGCGCATTCCGGACGCCGAACACCGGCGCCGGATTCCCCGCCCCGCACGGCTCCAAGTGCCGAATCAGCCGCTCCAGCTCCGCGCTCACCGACGCGAGCGGCAGCTCGATGTCCACGCGCTGGCTCGGCGCCAGGTCATCGGGGGTGAGAAGGTCGCCCGCCACGCCGAGGAACGCAACGCGGAAGTCGTCGAACTTGTCCCGGCGGATGGTGAAGCCGGCCGCCATCGTGTGGCCGCCGTACTTCTCGAGATGCCCGCCCACCTTGTGGAGCGCGCCGTGCAGGTCGAAACCGGAGATACTCCGGCCCGATCCGCGGCCGAATTCGCCCGCCTCATCCCAGCCGATGAGGAACGTGGGACGCCCGTAGCGCTCCACGAGCCGCGAGGCCACGATGCCGATGACGCCGGGATGCCACGTGTCGGCGCCGAGGACGATGGCGGCGTCGGTTGGCTGGAGCGTCTGCTCCACGATCTCGATGGCCTCGTCGAGAATCAGCTGGTCCATCGCCTGGCGCCGTGCGTTGATCGTCTCGAGCTCGCGTGCGAGGGCGGCCGCCTCCTGCGGGTCTTCCGTGAGCAGGAGCCGCAGGCCGTCGTTCGCGTCGCCGATCCGGCCCACGGCATTGAGACGGGGCGCGAGGATAAAGCCGACGTGCGCGCCGCGCAGCGGCTTGCCGGCGAGGCCCGCCGTCTCGATCAACGCGCGGAGCCCGACCCAGCGCGAGTCGGCCAGCTTCTTGAGCCCGTACCGCACCAGGATCCGGTTCTCGCCCGTCAACGGCACGACGTCGGCGATGGTCGCGAGCGCCACGTAGTCGAGGAAATGCAGCGGCAGGTTCTGGGAGAGTCCCAGTACCTGCGCCAGTGCCTGCGCGAGCTTGAAGGCGACCCCGGTGCCGCAGAGGTTCTTGTCCTCCGACGGGCAGTCGAGGCGGCGCGGATCGAGCACCGCGTTCGCCGGCGGCAGCTCGTCGCCCGGCAAGTGATGGTCCGTGACTATGACATCAATTCCCGCCTCCCGAGCGTCCCGCACTGCTGCAACAGCCGTAATCCCACAGTCGCACGTGATGATCAGGGCGGCACCGACGCGCCGAGCTTCAGCGAGCCCGGCCGGCCCGAAGTCGTAGCCATCGCGAATGCGGTGCGGCAGGAATGCGTGCACCACGCCGCCGGCGCTCCGCAGGATCCGGGTCAGCATCGCCGCGGCGCACTGGCCGTCCACGTCGTAGTCGCCGTGCACCAGGATGGGCCGCTGCTCGCGGACCGCGCGCACCAACAGCTCCACCGCCGCCGGCATGTCGGCCAAGCGATGTGGATCGCTCAAACTCTCCAGGTCGGGCCGCAGGAAGGCTTTCGCGGAATCGGGCGATGCCAGCCCGCGCTGCACGAGAATGGCGGCGAGGGCTTCGGGGATGCGAAGCTCCGCCGCTAGCAGGCGCGTCGCGTCGGGATCAGCGTTCGCGGTAACGATCCAGCGGGGAGGAATCATTCCTTGGCGTACAATAACACGCCGCAGGCCTCGCAGCCCTCGATCGTCGCGCCGCGCTGAATCAACGCCTTGCGCTGCGTCGGGACCGCGGTGAAACAGTTGCCGCACGAGCTGCCGTGGAGCGGATAGATCGCGAGCGGCGCCTTGCCGCGGCGAATGCGATCGTAACGCGCCAGGAGTGACGGATTCACCGCTTTGGCCGCGCGGTCGCGCGCGAGTATCGCGCCCTCGCGCTCGGCCACGATCTCCTCGCGTTTTCCCGCGAGCGCCTCGCGCTGCGCCGCCTGCGACTCGCGGAGGTTCTGGAGCGCGTTTTCGGCTTCCGCCGTCTTGCGCTCCGCTTCGCCGACGGCGTCCCCCGAGCGCATGAACTCCGCTTCTTCTTTGGCCAGCACGGTCCGCGCGAGGTCGAGCTCCGCCATCAGCGTCGACGCTTCCTTCGCGCCCCGGACCCATTCGAGCCGCTGGCGGCGCTGCTCCTGCATGGTGCGATAATTCTGGATCTTCCCTTCCAGCCCGCCGCGCCGGTCCAGCGCCGCCTGGATCCCGGCCCGCGCCTGCGCGACGATGCGCTCAGCCGCAGCCACCTGCTCGTCCAGCGTCCGTACTTCCGGCTCCAGCGCCTTCAGCCGGACATCGCAGCTGGTGACGGCGACGTCCGCGTCTTGCAGTCCCAACAACGCTTCAAGATCCGGGTGCACCCTTCCTCCTTGCAGACTGAATGATTCCATAGGTCGGCCGCTTGGCATTGCGCTCGGCGGCGAGTCGCTGCTTCTCATGCGCGAGGTTCGCTTTCTCGTCATCGCTGGCGAAGGGAAGTGCGCGGTTGATGCGCTCGATTTCCCGATCGAGGCGGCGCGCCTCGAGGCGGTTGACCGCGCGCTCGAAAATCACGTCCGGCTGCTCGCTCCCAAGCCCCTCCGCCTGCAGCGACTCGTAGGCGCGGGCCGCGGTTTCATCGAGCCGGTCGGGAGCGTCATCCGCTAGCGAGTCGAAGATCAACCGATACGGCTCAAATTCGAATTCCTCACTGTCCACCGCATCCTTGACGCGCGAGGTCCACGGTTCGCCGGCCATCATGAGTTGCAGGAGAGCCTTCTCTGCGTTGGAAGGCAGGGCGGTAACGGGCGGTAAGGGGCGGTAGGGGACGGTAGGTTGCTCTTTGGGATCAACTTCCCGTTGTAAGACGTCCTTTCGGATTCCTGCGACCTCGGCGACTCGCGATATGTACAGATCACGCGTGATTGGGTCTGCCGCGGCTCTGATCGTCGGCAGGAGCCTATCCAATGCTCTTCTTCTCCCCGGTAAGCTGCCGAAGAAACCCTTGCGTTCGAGGATCTGGATCTTGCGCTCGAGTACATCGACCGAGTCGTTGATCGCCTGCTCCAACGCCTGCGCGCCCTTGTTCTGGACGAGCGTGTCAGGGTCTTCGCCTTCGGGTAAGGTCGCGACGCTGACGCGCAGCTTGTGGCGCAGCAGGACGTCACCGGCACGAAATGTCGCGCGCAGTCCGGGGTCGTCCGAGTCGTAGAGCAGAATGACGTGCGGCGCATGGCGCTGGAGCAGCGCCGCCTGCTCGTCGGTGAGACCCGTACCCAGCGGCGCGACAACTTCCTCGAAGCCGGCCAGCGTGAGGCGCAGGACGTCGAACTGCCCTTCGACCAGCACCGCCCGTTCCGCCTTGCGCATGGCGTGCTTGGCAAGGTGCAGGTTGTACAACAATTGGCCCTTGTGAAAGATCGGCGTGTCGGGGGAGTTCAAGTACTTTGGCTCACCTTCACCCAAGACCCTTCCACTAAACGCTACCACTCTCGAACGCATGTCATGAATTGGAAACAACACGCGGCCTCTGAAACGCGCAGCCTTCGAACCATCCTCCCGTTTAACGACGAGCCCCGCTTCCAGCAACACGTCGTCCCGCAGCCCCAATCCTTTCATCGCGTCGAGGAATGCCGAGCCCCTAGGCCCGAATCCCAAGCCCCCAACCTGCGCCTGCTCCAGCGTCACGTGCCGCGACTCGAGGTATTTGCGGGCGATCTCGCCTTCCGGACTCTCGCGCAATTGGCGGGCGAACCAGTCGGCCGCGGTGGCGACGGCGGCGAAGAGCGGCTCGCGGGGGTCCGGCCCGGTTGGCCCGGAGCGCTCGGGGATCGTGATCCCGACGCGCCGCGCGACCTCGCGCACCGCCGTCGGGTAGTCCATGCCGAGCTTCTTCATGAAGAACGTGTAGACGTCGCCGGCTTCGTGGCAGACGAAGCAGTAGAACATCCCCTTTTTGGGAATGACGGCGAAGTTGCGATGCGTGCCGCCGTGGAAGGGACAGCGGCCGCGGTAGTCCGTGCCGGTGCGCTTCAATTCGACGGTCTCGCCGATGATGCCGACGATGTCCGCGGCCTCGCGTACCGTCTCTATAACATCATCTGGAATCATGACCTCTCACGTCTGCCCGTCGGCACGTCGGCACGTTCTAGCAATTCGGGCGCAATGACCAGGCGTACGGCACCAATCTCCACGACCACGCGACCGTCAGAGCGACGCTCCACCACAACACCAACCTTCCCCTGGCCCGTACGCACGCGGTCACCGATTTTTAGCTCGGGCGCACCGGACAACGTGCCGTCGTGCCGACGTGCCGACGTGGTCTTCTCTATCGCTTCCTCCACCATCCTGCGCGCCTCTTTCGCCGTTGCTTCCGTTACCG
>QHTW01000169.1:6209-7298 GCA_003220955.1 Gemmatimonadota bacterium
GCGCGCATCGAGCAGGTATGCTCTTGCCCGTTCACGCCCGTCCTTGTCGACAGCCTTTTCGCGCGCCCGCAATTCTTTCTCCAGGTTCTCGAGATCGGCGAGGTTCTGTCGCTCGAGCTCGAGCTGCGCGGCTCGGGTTTCGAGTTCGGCCGCCCGGGTGTCCATCTCCCGCCCGCGCGCCTCCACCGAGGCCAGCAAGCGGTCCAGCGTTCGCTCGGCGTCCGGTACGCCCCGCTCCGCCTCCGCCAGCACATCTTCCGCCACGCCCAGGCGCCGCGCGATCGCCAGGCCATATGACCTGCCCGGCACGCCCTTGAGTAACCGATAGGTCGGCGTGAGGGTCTCGGCGTCGAACTGCAGCGATGCGTTCACGATGCCAACCGTCTCGGCGGCGAGCTGCTTCAGCGCCCCCAAGTGAGTGGTCGCGAGCGTGATCGCACGACGCCGCGTCAGCGTCTTGAGCGTCGCCGCGGCCAATGCCCCACCCTCGGCGGGATCGGTGCCGCTGCCGATTTCGTCGAGCAACACGAGCGACCCCGGCCCCGCGCCATCGAGGATCTGGCGCAGCGCGGCGACGTGCGCAGAGAATGTCGACAGGCTGGCGGCGATGGACTGGCGGTCGCCGATATCGGCAAAGACACGCTCGAATATGGGCAGCGATGAATGAGGCCCGATGGGAGGCACGATGCCGCTCTGCGTCAGTAGGCCCAACAAACCGACCGCCTTGATCAGCACCGTCTTGCCACCGGTATTCGGTCCGGAGACCAGCACGGTGAACACGTCCGGGAAGAGGGCTCGATTGAACGGCACGGGGTGACTGAGGAGCGGATGGTGACCGCCTTTGATCTTCAGATGCCCACCAATCTCCGGCACGAACCCGTTGACCTCCACGGCATACCGCGCCCGCGCGCACAAATCGTCGAACGCGATGCACATCTCCCATGCCGCCGCGATCGTCGCAGCGTGCGGGCGCAGCAGGTCGGTCAGCTCGCGCAGCACGCGCAGCACTTCCCGCAGCTCGGCGGACTCCGCCGCGCGCAACTCGTTGCCCAGCTCGATGATCTCGGGCGGCTCGACAAAGACGGTGCC
>QHTW01000170.1 GCA_003220955.1 Gemmatimonadota bacterium
CGGCTACGAAGCCCCTCCGCCGGATGCACCGCCGGCGCCGCTCCAGATTGACTTGAACGACTTACTGGCGGCCGCCGAGCGCGTGATCGCGCTGATTCCCGAGCCCATGCTGCACCGCGTAGTGCCCCGGCCGCTCGACGTCGAGGGCGCGACCGCGCGGATCCAGGCGCTGCTCGCAGAGCGCGAAACGTTCGGCTGGAGCGAGGCGGTGGGACCGCAAGCGACGTTGGTCGATGTGCTCTCGACATTCATCGCGCTGCTCGAGCTCGCGAAGCGCAGCTCGCTCACGTTGTCCCAGCCTGAACCGTTCGGTCCCATGGTGATCCAGCGTGCAATCCCTCGCGAAGCTGCTTGAAGCCGCGCTGTTCGCGGCGTCGCGCCCGCTGACGCTCGAGGAGCTGGCATCGCTCGATCCTACAGCGGGCGACCCTGCCGTCCGTGCCGCTCTGGCCGCCCTTCACGCGCAGTACGGCGAGGACCACGGCGTCGAGCTGGTCGAAATCGCGGAAGGCTGGCAGTTCCTCACGCGCCGCGAGTACGCCGAGACGATCGAGCGCGCACAGTTCGCGCTGCGGCCACGGCGCTTGTCGCCCGCGGCGCTCGAAACGCTCGCGATCATCGCCTATCGGCAGCCGGTCGGACGCCTCGAGGTCGATGAGATCCGCGGCGTCGATTCCGGCGCCGTGATGGACAAGCTGGTCGAGCGCGGCCTGATCGAAGTCGTCACGCGCGGCGAGGGGCTCGGCCGGCCGCTGCTCTACGGCACGACGCCCCCGTTCCTGGAGATTCTCGGACTGAAGGACCTCGAGGACCTGCCGCGGCTGGAAGAGCTGTCGGTTGCTCTCCGGCGGCCCACACCAGTCGACGAAGCCGAATGACCTTGATGCGCCTGCAGCGCGCTTTGGCGCGCGCGGGCGTCGCATCCCGCCGCAAAGCCGAAGACTTGATTCGCTCCGGTCGCGTCCGCGTCGACGGGACGCCCGCGACGATCGGGATGAGCGTCGATCCCGACACGCAGACGGTCACTGTCGATGGCCGCCCGGTCCGCGGCGCGACGCGCACGACGTGGATCGCGCTCAACAAACCGATCGGCTATGTGGTGAGCCGGTCCGATCCGGAGGGCCGGCGCACCGTGTTCGGGCTTCTCCCCAAGGTGCCCGGCCTCACGTACGTTGGTCGGTTGGACGTGATGACCTCCGGGCTGCTGCTCCTGACGACTGACGGCGGGGCGGCCCACCGGCTCATGCATCCCCGGTACGAGGTGCCCCGCACCTACTGGCTGGGCGTCCACGGCGCGGACGCCGCCGCCATCCGGGCCGCGCTGGCGCAGCGGATCGTGATCGACGGCCGGGCGGTGCGCATCGTCGAGTCGCGCGTGCGGCCGCAGGGGAAGTCGGTCGAGATCGAGGTGACGCTCGCCGAAGGGCGGCAGCGGATCGTGCGCCGCATCGCTGAAGCGCTGGGCCTCAAAGTCGAATGGTTGCACCGCGTGTCCTATGGCCCGGTCCGGCTCGGCAAGCTGGCCGAGGGCCAGTGGCGCGAGCTCACCCGGCACGAGATCGGAGCGATCGAGCGCTTGCATGGACCTCGCTGACCGGACGGTGATGTTGCTCGGCGGCAGTGGGCTCGTGGGCCACGCCGTCGCACGTCGCGTGCTCGCGGCGCACCCGCCGCCGAGCCGTCTCGTGCTGGTCGCGCTGTTCGAAGCAGAGGTTCGCGCCGCGGCGCGGGCCCTCGAGCCTTACCGCGGCGCCGTGACGATCGATGTCGAATGGGGCAACGTCTTCATGCCGGCGGCGGTCGCGCGACTCGATATGGCCGCGATCCTGGCTGCGCCCGAGCATCGCGCGCTGGTACTCGGCGACTTGCTGGGTGATCTCGGCGATACCGTGCTGGAGCGCAGCCTGTTGTTTCGGCTCCTGCTGCGTTACAAACCCGACGCGGTCGTGGACAGCATCAATACCGCGACCGCGTTCGCGTATCAGGACATTTTCGACAGTTCGCGCGCCCTGCTCGCACGCGCGCAAGACGGCGCAGTCGCGATCGACCGCGCCACGATCGAGCAACACCTGCTGCGGCTTCCGATGCCGCAGCTGATCCGTCACGCGCAGATCATCACCGAGGCCCTGCGGCGCGCCGGCACGCAGGCCTACGTGAAGATCGGGACCAGCGGCACGGGCGGCATGGGATTCAACATCCCCTACACCCATTCGGAGGAGCGGCCCAGCGCCACGTTGCTGACGAAATCGGCGATCGCCGGCGCGCATTCGATGCTCTTGTTCCTGCTGGGACGGACGCCCGACGCGCCGGTCACGGTGGAGATTAAACCGACGGCGACGATCGCGTGGCGTGAGGTCGCGCACGGCCCGGTGCGGCGCAAGGGCAAGCCCATCCCGCTCGTCGACTGCGAAACACCGGTGCCGCTGAAAGCGGCGTTCGCGCCGGGTGCCTCACCGTGGCGCGACCTCGGCCGGCCGCTCGACGGCGTGTACATCGACGTGGGGGAGAATGGCCTGTTCGCGCGCGACGAGTTCGAGACGGTGACGGCGGTCGGGCAGATGGAATTCATCACTCCCGAAGAAGTCGCCGATTACGTGATGATGGAGCTGCAGGGCCGGCCGACGGGGAAGGACATCGTGGCGGCGCTGGACGCGTCCACCGCGGGACCGACCTATCGTGCCGGAGTCCTGCGCCGCAACGCGATCGGCAGGCTCAGGGCGCTCGAGGAGAGCCGCCACGCGCGCGGCGTTGCCTACGAGATGCTGGGTCCGCCACGCCTCACCAAATTGCTCTACGAGGCGTATCTGTGCCGCCAACTGTGCCCGAACGTACGAGCCCTCGCGGGCAGCCAGGCCGGGGCGCTGGCGGAGGCGGCGTGGCACTTGCTCACCACGGACGGGGCGCTGCGGCAGCAGATTATCTCCGTCGGGTTGCCGATCGTGGCACCGGATGGCAAAAATGTCTACCGCGGCAGCACCGTCGTTGTCCCACCCGAGCCCGGCCGCGACCTGCTGAGCGTCGCACCGCGCGGCTGGGTCGATTTGCGGCTGGAGCAATTCGGGGTGTGGATCCGGCGGGCCGGCACGATGATCCGGGAGGCGGAAGCGCGACACGCCGGGCCGCAGAGTTCCGGCAGCGACGTCGAGTGGAACGCGATCGAGGCCGATGATCCGATCGAGCCATCACGCTTCGCCACGTGGGTCTTTACCGTCGAGGACAAGGGGACGCGTATCAAGCGCTAATGGCGATCGACACGGGTGCAGTGGACCGCGCGCTCGGCGCGATCGGCACGACCTTCCGGCTGACGCGCCTGTACCCGCCGTCGCATCCGGCGGTGCTGGAGGCCATGCGCCTGATCACCTCGGGCTTACCGGGACTCGCCGCGCTGGGGACTGTCGAGTGGAAGATCGGCGCGACGGGACTGCACTGGCACGGCCAGCATCTGCTGCCGCGCAACACGCAAGTCGCCGAGCTTGCCGGCCTGTTGTTCGCGCGCGGCGTCCGTTCGATTCAGATCAATCCCGGCGTCACGGCGGAGCACTGGCTGGGTCTGTTCGGCGTTGCGGTGGGCAACGTCGCACCCGACGACGCCGTGCTCGGGCGCATTGCGGTGCTACTCGGCCGCCGCGCGAGCCAACGGCTCTCCGCCTCCCGCGTGCTTGAGGAAGTCGCACCCGCTGCGCCGCCGATTCAAGCGTCGCCGCCGCCTCCCTCGCCGCCGGTTCAATCGCCGCCCCCCCCCTCCGCCGCCCCATCGGCGCCTGTTTTCATCGCCGCCCCGACGCCGCCTTCAGAGACGATCGGACCGGCACGCCAGAGCAGCGCGTTCCGGCCCGATGTGCTGCCGGCCGACGTCGAAGCGCGACGAGCCGTCACTGCGTTGCAGGCCGCGTCGCGGCCTGAAGATCAGCGGGCGATCATCGACAAGCTGCGGCATCTCACGCCGGACGTGATCGCCTTACGCGACATCGGCGCCGTGGCCGAGGTCGTGGCTGGGCTGGATCGCTCGCTCGGCAAGATTCAGGATCCCGAGATGCAAGAGGCCATCGGGGACGTGGCGGGGGCGCTTGCGGACGAGGCTATAGTGGAGCGTATGGTAACGCGGCTTGGCGAGCCCCGTGTCCCGCCCGCCGAGCGCGCGCATCTCGTGAATGCGGTGGGGGCGCTGGGCGCCGTCTCCGCCGGTCTCGTGGTGGATGCGTATCTGCACGCGGCGCCGGAGCTGCGCGAGGCCTATCGCGCGGCCATGCGGGCGGCCGGAGAGCGCACGGTCGAAGTGTTGCAGAGCCGCGTTTCCAGCAAGGTACCCGAGGTGGTCGCGGCCGCAGCGGAGTTCTTAGGGCTGAGTGGCAGCCCGGCAGTCACCGAATCGCTCATCGGACTCACGCACCACGCGGATGAGCGCGTACGGGAAGCGGCACTCCTCGGTCTCGCGGAGCTGGGTGGGCGAGAGATCGCGCGGCCCGCGATGCCCGCGTTGAAAGACGAATCGGTGTTGGTCCGCACGGCCGCGGCGCGCGCGATTGCGGGGGCCGGCGACGTGGGAGCGACGACGGTTTTGGTGCGACGGCTGGAGCAGGAGAAGGACGAGGGGGTATTGGCTGCGTTGCTGAAGGCGATCGGCCAGCTGGGAGCCAAGGAAGCTCTGGAAGTGCTCGCGAAGTACGCCGAACCCGGCGGGAGACCGCGGCGCACGCCGTTCGTGCGCGCGGCCGCCATCGAAGGACTGGCGAGTCTGGATCGAATGGAGGCAAAAGCGTTGCTCGAGCTCTATGCGCGGGACAAGGAGCCCACGGTGAAGCGCGCCGCGGAGGCGTCACTCCGATGACCACACGCACGGCGAAGACGACCGATGCCGTACTGACGCAGACGATCACGCGCGAAGTCGCGAAACGCGTGGTCGGGCAGGAGGTCATGGTGGAGCGCCTGCTCATTGGGCTGCTCACCGGCGGCCACATTCTGCTCGAAGGCGTGCCGGGCCTGGCCAAGACGCTGGCGGTGCGGACGGTTGCCGAGTGCTTGCGCATCAGCTTCTCGCGCATCCAGTTCACCCCCGATCTGCTGCCGGCCGACGTGATCGGCACGATGGTGTTCGATCAGCGGTCCCAGGAGTTCTATCCGAAGAAGGGCCCGTTGTTCGCGAACCTCGTTCTCGCCGACGAAATCAACCGCGCGCCCGCGAAGGTGCAGTCGGCGCTGCTCGAGGCGATGCAGGAAAAGCAGGTGACGATCGGCGGCGAGACCTTCTACCTCGGCGAGCCATTCCTCGTGCTCGCAACGCAGAACCCGATCGAGCACGAAGGGACGTACCCGCTGCCCGAGGCGCAGCTCGACCGTTTCATGCTCAAGGTGCGCGTCGGCTATCCATCGCGCGACGCCGAAAAGGAAATCGTGGGTCGCATGGCCTCCGGACGGCCGATCGAGGTGCAGCGGATCGCGGAAGCCGAGGATATTCTCGCAGCCCGGAGCGCGATCGCCGAGCTGTTCATGGATCAGAAGGTGGTCGACTATATCGTGGACGCCGTGCGCGCGACCCGTGAGCCGCAGGCCGTCGGTCTGCCGGAGCTCAAGCCGCTGATCGCATTCGGCGCCTCGCCGCGCGCGTCGATCTATCTCGCCCAGGCCGCCCGCGCCCACGCCTACCTGCGCGGCCGCGCCTTCGTCGTACCCGAGGACGTGAAGGCGATGGCCTTCGACGTGCTGCGGCATCGTATCCTGCTCACCTTCGAAGCCGAGGCGGAGGACGTCGACACCGACCACGTGATCACGAAGATCCTCGAGGCGGTCGGAGTGCCGTGAAGTACGAAGGCCCAGAGCGCCGCGGGGCAGCGAGGTCCCCGGTCAAGGCCCGTCGGCGGGCCGTTACCTCCGACGTGCTCAAGCAAGTGAAGGGGATCGAGCTGCGGACTCGGAACCTCGTCAGCACCCTGTTCTCCGGCGAATACCGCTCCGTCTTCCGCGGCCAAGGGATCGAGTTCGCCGAAGTGCGGGCCTACCAACAGGGTGACGACTTTCGCGCCATCGATTGGAACGTCTCGGCGCGCATGGGCCACCCGTTCGTCAAGACCTTTATGGAGGAGCGTGAGCTGACGCTGCTCCTCATCGTGGACCAATCTGGATCGCTGCATTTCGGCCGGCCCTACACCAAGGCCGGGCTCGCGGTCGAGGTTGCCGCAGTGCTGGCGCTCGCCGCAGCCCGGCACAACGACCGCGTCGGGGCGCTCCTGTTCGCCGACGCGCCCGAGTACGTCGTGCGCCCCGCCAAAGGGCGCGCCCACGCCTTGCGTGTCATCCGAGACCTCGTGGCGTTCGCGCCCCGCGGTCGGGGCACCAACCTCGGCGGGGCGCTGAGTTATGCGGCGAAACTGCTGCGGCATCGGGCCATCATCGTCGTACTCTCGGACTTCCGAGCCGCGGAGTGGGAGGACCCGCTCACCCAGCTCGCGGCGCGCCACGAGGTCGTCGCGATCACCATCGACGATCCGCGGGAGTACGACTTCCCGGACGCGGGGTGGGTCGAGCTCGAAGATGCGGAGACGGGGCAGCGCTTGCTCGTGGATACGAGCCACGGCCCCACGCGCACGCGCATCCGGGTCGCGGCCGAACGGATGCAACAGGAGCGCAGTCGCAAGCTCGTCCAGGCTGGGGTAGATCGCGTGTCGCTCTTCACCACCATCCCGTACGGGGTTCCGTTGCGGCGTGCCTTTGCGAGCCGATGATCGCCGGCGCGGTGCTGCTCCTCGCGCTTCAAACCGAGGGTTGGACGGCGGCTCCGCTCCAGCCGACCGTGGGCGATACGATCCGGCTCGAGCGCGCGGTCGGAGCGCCGGCGGGCTGGCGCGTCCGGGCCGGCAGGCTCGCCTCGGGCTCGGTCGCCGAGCCGCTCGGGGATGCGGTGATAGTTGCCGGTGCTTCCGGCGGCTGGGTGGTGCGTTATGCCGTGGTGGCATGGAGACCGGGCGCGATCACCCTGGAGATGCCTCCGATCTGGCGACTCGGCCCCGATGGGACAGCGGACTCATTGGCCGGTGGCACGGCGGCGTTCCACGTGGCGAGCGTCATCCCCGACAGTGTGAAGGCTCCGGTGCCGCAGCCCGCCGTCGGGCCGCTGCGGCTCGAACGAACCAGTGCGATTCCCATCACTCTGGCGGTGGTCCTCGCCGGCGGTGTGCTGTTGCTCCTGATCGGGTGGCGACGCCGCGGCCCGCGCGTCAGCGTGGCGGGTCCGGCGCTCGCGCCCGACGGGGAGATCCCGGACTCCCGCTGGCTGTCCGCCGGCGAGCCGAAGGCGGTCGCGGCGCGGGCGGCGCAGCGGCTGCGCCGCGCCGTGGCGAATGCGGTCCCCGACGCGCACGAGGCATTGAGCACCGCGGAATGTCTGGCGGCAGTCGAACGAGCGTGGCCCAAGGCGCCGCTGCGTGATCTGCGGCAGCTGCTGCTGGCGCTCGATCAGGTTGCGTTCGCGACGGCGCACGGGGTGGAAGTCGCTCCGCTCGCGGCGCGCGCGCGAACCCTCGCGCGGGAGTTCAAGAAGGACGGGAAGGCGGCGTCGGAATGACGTTCGCCCGGCCGCTGCTCCTGCTGCTGCTCGCGGCGTTGCCGCTGTGGTGGTGGTGGCGCCGCCGGCGTCTGGCGAAGCTCGCCGGCGCGCCGATGAGCGACGTCCGCGCCGCGATGGGACCGGTGGAGCGACTGTGGATCGCGCGGCTTCCGGTGTCGCTGCGATCCGTGTGTCTCGGCGCGTGGATCATTGCCGCGGCCGGCCCGCGGCTCGGATCGGCACGCGCGGAGCTCCGCAGCGAAGGGATCTCGATCGTGCTGGCGGTCGATATCTCGAGCAGCATGCTCGCCGAAGATTTCTCGCCTTCGAATCGCCTGGATGTGGCGCGGCGCACCGCGACCGAGTTCGTCCGCGCGCGTGCCTCGGACCGCATCGGCCTTGTCGCGTTCGCCGGGCAAGCGCTGACGCAGGTGCCGATTACCACGGATTACGAAGTTCTCGAAGAGGCGATTCGGCAGCTGCGCGTGGGAATCGTGGAGGATGGGACCGCGATCGGCACGGCGATCGCGACGAGCGCG
>QHTW01000171.1 GCA_003220955.1 Gemmatimonadota bacterium
GACGTCGCCTTTGGCCACGTGGAGCTTGTGTCGCTCGGGGACCGTGCCGGGCTCGCGCCGCGATTTCTTGTAGACGAGCGGCTTCATATCAGATCACCTCCGGCGCCAGCGACACGATCTTCATGAACTTCTTTTCGCGCAGCTCGCGGCCCACCGGGCCGAAGATGCGGGTGGCGCGGGGCTCCCCTTCGTCGTTGATCAGGACGGCCGCGTTCTCGTCGAAGCGGATGTAGGAGCCGTCCTTGCGCTTGGTCTCCTTGGCCGTTCGCACAATCACGGCCTTCGCGACCTCGCCCTTTTTCACCTGGCCGGTGGGGATGGCGTCTTTGATCGTGACCACGACCACGTCGCCGAGCCCCGCGTAGCGGCGCTTGGAGCCCCCCAGCACGCGGATCACCAGGGCGCGCCGCGCTCCGGAGTTGTCCGCGATCTTGACCTGCGATTCTTGCTGCACCATGGCTATTTCGCCTTCTCGATGATCGCGATCACCCGCCAGCGTTTCCGTTTCGACAAGGGCCGCGTTTCCACGATGCGCACCGTGTCACCCAGCTTGGCGCCGTGCTCGTCATGCGCGGCGACCGTCTTGGTGCGGTTGATCTGCTTGCCGTAGAACCCGTGCGCGAACCGGCGCTGCATCGAGACCGTGACGGTCTTCTGCATCTTGTCGCTCACGACGGTCCCCGTCCGAACTTTCCTGCGGCCGCGCTCGGTCATGCGTTGACCCTTTCCTTCAGAATCGTCTGGATGCGCGCAATGTCGCGACGAATCGTGCGCAACTGGAGCGGATTGGTGAGAGACTCCGTCGCCCGGCGGAACTCGAGCCGGAACTTCTCCTCGGTCAGCGACGCCAGCTTCTGCCGCAGCTCGTCGGTCTTGAGCTCGCGCAGCCCCTCGGGCTTGTTCTCGCGTTTCGCCGGCATCTTACCGCTCCTCGCGCTTCACGAACTTCGACTTGACCGGCAGCTTCGCCGACGCGAGCGCCAGCGCCGCGCGCGCCGACGCCTCTTCGATCCCTTCGAGCTCGAACATGATGCGACCCGGCTTCACCACCGCGACCCACCCTTCCGGATTGCCCTTGCCCTTCCCCATCCGGGTCTCGGCCGGCTTCTTCGTGATCGGCTTGTCGGGAAACAGCCGGATCCACACCTTGCCGCCGCGCTTCATTTCGCGCGTGAGCGCGACGCGCGCGGCCTCGATCTGCCGGTTGGAGACCCAGCCCGGCTCGAGCGACATCAGCCCGTAATGGCCGAACGCGACGGTGTTCCCGCGCGTGGCCATCCCGTTGGTGCGGCCCTTGAACCGCTTGCGAAACTTGACGCGCTTCGGTGCGAGCATGGGTTAGACGCCCGTGGAATAGGTGCGGCCGTGGAGATCCTCGGTCCGCTCGCCTTTGAAGATCCAGACCTTGACGCCGATGGTCCCGAACGTCGTCTTGGCCGTCGAGGTCGCGTAGTCGATGTCGGCGCGCAGCGTGTGCAGCGGCACCCGACCTTCGTGGTAACCCTCGGTGCGCGCGATTTCCGCGCCCCCCAGCCGGCCCGCCGTCTTGATCTTGATCCCCTGCGCGCCCATCCGCATCGCGCTCTGCACCGCGCGCTTCATCGCGCGGCGGAACGAGATGCGCTGCGTGAGCTGATGCGCCACGCGCCGCTTGATCTCTTCGACGTTGATGCCGACTTCCTTCCCCGTGAGCTGCGCCAGCTCGTCGCGCAGCTTGTCGACTTCCGCGCCGCGCTTGCCGATCACCACGCCCGGCCGGCCGGTGTGCACCGTCACGGTGACTTTGCCCGGCTTCCGTTCGATATGCACGTCCGCGATCGCGGCATGGCTGAGCCGCGTCCGCAGATACTTCCGAATGAGCTCGTCCTCTTTGAGCAGCTCCGGGAAGTTGCGCTTTGCGAAGTAGCGGGAGCGCCACGGTTTGACGATGCCCAGCCGGAACCCATAGGGATGTGTTTTCTGGCCCACTTACTTGCTCGCTTTCTTTGTCGACTGCTTTTTCTTCGCAGGCGCTTTCGCTTTTGCCTTGGTACGCGGCTTCTTCTCGGCTTTCGCTTCCGCCTTCACGGCTGCCGGCGTTGCCGCCGGTGCCGGCGCGGCGGGAGCCGCGACACCCGCCACGCGGATCTCGACGTGGCTCGTGCGCTTCAGAATCGGCGTGCCGCGTCCCATCGCCGCGGCGGTAAAGCGCTTCAGCGTCTGCCCCTCGTTCACGACCGCGTAGGTGACGCGCAGGTCGTCGGCGTCGAACGGCGTATTCTGCCGCTGCGCCGCCTGCTGCGCGTTCGCGACCGCGGACTTCAGGACCTTATGGATCTGCCGCGCGGCCCGCTTCTTGGAAAAGCGCAGGATCGCGTCGGCTTCCGCGACGGCGTGGCCGCGGATCAGATCGATCACGAGGCGCATCTTGCGCGCCGACTGCCGCACGCCGCGTTGAATCGCTCGAGCTTCCATCGCTTACTCCTTGCCCTTCTGCTCGGCGCCGCCTGCAGCGCCCGCCTCCGCGGCAACCGCCTCGGCCTCACGCTCCGCCGCCGAGCCCTTGGCGCCGTGGCCGCGAAACAACCGCGTCGCGGCAAACTCGCCGAGCTTGTGGCCCACCATGTTCTCGGTGATGTAGACGGGGATGAACTTGTTCCCGTTGTGCACCGCGAGCGTGTGGCCGACGAAGTCCGGCGTGATCGTGCTGCGCCGCGACCAGGTCTTGAACACCTTCTTCTCGTTCCGCTCGTTGAGGGCGCGGATCTTCACCATCAGCGACTCCTCGACGTACGGACCCTTCTTGACGCTGCGTCCCATTACTGCGTCGCCTTCCCGCGCTTACGACCGCGCACGATGAGTTTCGTAGACGGTTTCTTCTTGTGGCGAGTCTTGCGGCCTTCGACCTTGCCCCACGGGTTCGTCGGCGGCCGGCCACCCGAGCTTTTGCCCTCGCCGCCGCCCAGCGGGTGATCGACGGGGTTCATCGCCACGCCGCGGACCCGCGGGCTGCGGCCGAGCCAGCGCGTCTTCCCGGCCTTGCCGATCGACAGCAGCTCGTGCTCGGCGTTGCCGACTTCGCCGATCGTGGCGAGGCACTCACCGCGCACCATCCGCATCTCGGTCGAGCGGAGGCGCAGCGTGACGTAGTTGCCCTCTTTCGCCACCACCTGCGCGCTCGTCCCCGCGCCGCGGCACAGCTGGCCGCCGCGCGCGATCTTCAGCTCGATGTTGTGCACCGCCGTGCCCAGCGGAATCTCGAACAGCGGCATGGCGTTGCCGGTGCGAATGTCCGAACCGGGCCCCGAAACCACCGTGTCGCCGACGCTCAGCCCTTTGGGCGCGAGGATGTAGCGCTTCTCACCGTCACCGTAGTGCAGCAGCGCGATGCGGGCCGTGCGGTTGGGGTCGTACTCGATGCTCGCGACCCTCGCCGGAATGCCGAACTTGTCGCGCCGGAAGTCGATGCGCCGGTACTGCCGTTTGTGCCCGCCGCTCATATACCGGCTCGTGATGTGGCCCTTGTTGTTGCGCCCGCCCGTGCGCTTCAGCGGCTCGAGCAACGTCTTCTCCGGCTCCGTCTTCGTGACCTCGGTGAAGTCGGAGACCGAGCGAAAGCGCGTGGCCGGCGTCATCGGCCGAAACTGTCGAATGCCCATTTAGCCCTCGAACACCTCGATCGCGTCGCCCTCTTTGAGGGTCACGATCGCCTTTTTCCAGGACGGCCGGCGGCCGGCGTAGCGGCCGTATGTACGCCGCTTGGCCCGCATGATCATGGTGCGAACCCCGGTCACCGACACCTTGAACAGCGCCTCGATCGCCGCCTTGATCTGCGGCTTCGTCGCGTCGGAATGCACGCGGAACGCGTACTCCTTGCGCGCACCGTAGGCCGCCGACGACTTCTCCGTGACCACCGGGCGAACGATGGTATCGTGCAGCTCAGGCATCGCTCGCCTCCTTCGCGTCCTTCGTGGCCGCGCCCTCATCGAGCGCCTCGATCTCCAGGACGACCGTCTGCGCCCAGAGGATCTCGTACGCCGTCGCATCGGCGAACCGCATGACGTGGACGTCCGGGATGTTGCGGCCCGAGAGATAGACGTTGTGCGAGTCCGTGGCCGTGAGCACCAGGACCTTTTTGCCGGTCGCGTCGAGCTTCTTGAGTAGCGCGGCGAGGTCCTTGGTCTTCGGTTTCTCGTACCCGAGCGCGTCGACAATCACGAGCGCACCTTCCCGGGCGCGCGCGTTGAGCGCTGATTTCTTGGCGAGCTGCCGCATCTTCTTCGGGATCGCGAGCCGGTAGCTGCGCGGATGCGGCCCGTGGGCGATGCCGCCGTGCCGCCAATGCGGGGCGCGCGTCGAACCCTGCCGCGCTCGACCCGTGCCCTTTTGCCGCCACGGCTTCTGGTTCCCGCCCGAGACCTCGCTGCGGGTCAACGTATTGCTCGTGCCTTGCCGCTGGTTCGACAGGAACGTGATCACCGCGCGGTGCAGTACGTCCTGATTCACGGTGCCGTCGAACAGCGCTTCGGGCAGCGCGACCGCCTTCTTGCTGGCGCCCGCCGCCGAGTAGTGTGGAGCCTCAATCATGGCGGCTCGGGCCTCCCTGCTTGCGGACGGTGACGAGGCCGTTCATCGGCCCCGGCACCGAGCCGCGCACGAACAACAGATTGCGCTCGGCGTCGATCTTGATGACGCGAAGGCCGATCTCGGTGAAGTTGCGGGCGCCCATATGGCCGGGCATCCGCTTTCCTTTAATAATCCGCGACGGATCGGTGCCCGGCGCGATCGATCCCGGTTTGCGGTGCCGCGTGTTGCCGTGGGTCTCGGGACCGCCGCCAAAGTGATGGCGGTGCACCACGCCCTGAAAGCCCCGCCCTTTGGACACGCCGCGCACCTTCACCCGGTCACCGGCGGCGAAAATTGCCACGGTCACGGCGCTGCCCGCCGCCGGCGCTTCGCCCGTGACGGCAAAGCGACGGATGATGCGGGGCGCCGTTTCGATGCCGGCTTTCTTCACGTGCCCCGCCAGCGCCTTGGGCGTCCGCTTGGGCTTCTTCGCGCCGAAGCCGAGCTCGGCGCGACCCTCGGCGACCGAAATGACGGGGCACGGCCCCGCCTCGATCACCGTGACCGGCACGTGCGTGCCGGCGGCGTCGAACAGCCGCGTCATTCCCAGTTTTCTGCCGATCAGTCCGTTCATGTCTCTACTCGACTTTGATTTCGACGTCCACGCCAGCCGGCAAGTCCAGCTTCGTGAGCGCGTCCACTGTCTGCGACCGCGAATCGAGGATGTCGATCAGCCGTTTATGCGTCTTGAGCTCGAACTGCTCGCGGCTCTTCTTGTCGATGTGCGGGCTTCGCAGCACCGTCCAGAGCTGCCGCTTGGTTGGCAACGGGATCGGCCCCGAAACCTGGGCACCAGTTTTCTCAGCCGTTCGGACGATGTCCGCGGCAGCTTGATCGATCAGCGCGTGGTCGAATGCCTTTAAGCGAATTCGGATTTTGCTTGCCATTGGTTCCTCGGCGGTTCGGCGGTTTGTCGGTTTGGCGGTTGGTATTTCCAACCGGCTAACCGCCCAACCGCTCAACCGCTATTTCAGGATCTTCGTAACCACACCCGCGCCAACCGTTCTCCCGCCTTCTCGGATCGCGAAGCGCAGCTGCTCTTCCATCGCGATCGGCGTGATCAGCTCGATCGCCATCTTCGTGTTGTCGCCCGGCATCACCATCTCGACACCCGCCGGCAGCTCCACCGATCCCGTGACGTCCGTCGTGCGGAAGTAGAACTGCGGCCGGTAGCCTTTGAAGAAGGGCGTATGCCGCCCGCCTTCCTCTTTGGTGAGCACGTAGACTTCGGACTCGAACTGGGTGTGCGGCTTGATCGAGCCGGGCTTCGCGAGCACCATCCCCCGCTCCACCTCGTGCTTTT
>QHTW01000172.1 GCA_003220955.1 Gemmatimonadota bacterium
TCAACCGGCAGCGTGTCGCCGGCGATCTTGTCGGCCCACCCCGCGTAGTAGCGCAGCGTGTTGATTGTCATCCCGATTTCGATCTTCGATTCGAACAGCGTCTTGCCGTTCTGCGCCGTTTCGAGCCGGGCGACTTCATCGAGCCGTGCTTCGAGGAGATCGGCCGCTTTGAACAGCATGCGGCCGCGCTTGCGCGCCGAGAGATCGCGCCACGCTCCCGACTCGAAGCAGGTCTTCGCAGCACGAACGGCGTTCTCGACGTCGGCCGCGTCCCCCGCGGCAACATCAGCCAAGTTCTCTTCCGTGGCGGGGTTCTCGACCGGGAATCGCTTTCCGGACGTCGCCGGCCGCCACTCGTTATTAATGAAGAGGTCGGTCTTCACTTCCCCTTGAACTCCGCCATCCGCTTCTCCTGGTTCGCCGCGATCCCCTCTTTGGCATCGTCGCTCTGGAACAGCTGCTGCTGCAGTTCGCGCTCGATGGCCAGGCCGCTCTCGAACGGCACTTCCGCGCCGGACTGGACGGAGCGCTTGATCAGGCCGACCGCCTTGGATGCCTTGTGGGGTGGGCAGAATTGCTTCGCATACAGCAGAACCTGGTCCCAGAAGTCCTTCGCGTCGAACACCTCGTTGACGAGCCCAATCTCCTTGGCGCGGTCGAAGGAGAACAGCTCGCCCTTCACCATGAGCTCGATGGCGAGCGATTTGCCGACGATGCGCGCGAGACGCTGCGTGCCGCCGGTGCCTGGGAGCACGCCCAGGTTCACTTCCGGCAGACCGATCTTGCCCGCGTTCTCTTTGGCGATCCGCAGATCGCACGCCATCGCGATCTCGAGGCCACCGCCGACGGTGTGGCCGTTGAGCGCTGCGATCGTGAGCTTCGGGGTCTGCTCCAGGCGGTTCAACGTCTCATTGGCGTGCAGGCAGAAGAAGTATTTGAATCGCGGCGTCACCTTGTTCAGCATCCCGATGTTGGCGCCCGCCGAGAAAAACTTGTCGCCGTGGCCACGCAGGACGATGACGTGCACGTTGTCGTCGAACCGCGCCCGCAAAATCGCCTCGTCGAGCTGGTGCATCATTTCGTAGGTGTAGGTATTGGCGGGCGGATCGTCGAGCTCGATGATCGCGAGCCCGTCCTCGTTGCGATACTGAATGAGCGTCTTGACTTGCGGTTCGGTCATGGTTGCCATGGAATTATTTCGCCTCCTGATGGGTCTCGACGAAGCCGCCGAGGAAGATGCTCGCCATGAGATCGGCCAGTCGCGCGGGATCGATGTGACCGGCCGGGTCGTACCAGTTGTAGATCCAGTTCATCATGCCAAAGAGGATGTAGGTCGCGGCGCTGCGGTCGACCGCGCTTTGTTCGGGGGCCGCGTCTTTGAGAATCGTCTCGAGCAGGTCCACGTAGCGCCGCTTGATCGCGCTCACACTGCGCGGCGACGCTTCATGCGACAGCACCTTCATCTCGGGCATATGCTGCGCGAAGAACGACACGTGGTGCCGGATGAACGCCTCCAGTCGCTCCTGCGGATCGCTCGCGGTCGCGACCGCCTGCCGCGCGCCCTCCAGGACCTGCGTGAAGCAGCGCTCCTGGATCAACGCCAGGAGGTCTTCTTTGCCGCGGACGTAGTAGTACATCCCGGCCAGGGACATTCCGCTCGCGGCGGAGAGGTCCCGCATGGTGGTGGGGTGGTAGCCCTTGTCCGCAAAGACCCGGGCGGCACGGGCGAGCAGATGATCTAAACGCTCGTCGTATGGTCGCATAATTTCGAACGATCGTTCGAATTTGAACCTAAGCCCAGGCGCCGGCACCGGCAAGGGCCTTAATATTCCGTCACTTCCCACGTCCACAGACAAACGACATCGATGGCGCACCCTCTGCCGCGACCCGAGACATCCGGCGATGCCGCGCTGATCCTCGCGTGGCAATCGGGCGATGAACAGGCGGCGGCCGAGCTCGTCGGGCGGCACGCCCGGCCTCTGGCGCGTTTTCTCGCCGGGGCGGGCGCGCCCGACGCGGACGTAGACGATCTCGTGCAGGAGACGTTTATCCGCGCGTTCCGCAGCGTCGGCCGGTTTCGAGGGCAGTGCCAGTTTCGGACGTGGCTGCTGACGATCGGCGGCAACGTGCTGAAAGATTTCGGACGCCGCGCGGCGCGGCGCAAAGTGTTGCCGTTGGATGAGGCCGTGCGCGATGTCACCGGTGACCCGCACGAGCATGCCGAGGCGAGAGAGGCCGAAGAGTTGCTCGCGGCGGGATTGCAGAAATTGCCACGGCTGCAGCGGGAAGTGTTCCTGCTGCGAGCGCAGCAAGGACTCGAGTACGACGAGATCGCGGCCGCGTTAGCGACGACACCGGGGGCGGCGAGAGTGCACTACCATCACGCAGTGCGGAAGCTGAAGGAGATCGTTGAATGAGCGACGAAGCGAGGCTGGAGAATCTTGCCAAACGGCTCGGAGCGCGGGCCGCGGAGCGACTCGATGTCGCAGCGACCGCTCAGAAGGTGGTCGAGCGGCTGCGTGAGCAGCCCGTGCGCCGCATCGTCTGGGTTCAGCAGACGTGGCTACGGATTGCCGCGGCGCTGGTCGTCGTGGTGGGGGGTGCGGTGGCGGTGCGCCAGAATGTCGTGCGCAGCCACGCCGCGCACCCGGCGCATCTCGTCGCCGACGATCTGAGCGATCTCTCGACCGATGAGCTCCGCGATGTGCTCGCGACGTTCGACCAATTGATCCGCACCGATAGTGGGGCCGTACCGGAAAGCAGCACCGACTTGCATGAACTCGATGCGCAGCAGCTGCGTGCCGTCCTGCGCTCTTTGGAGGGGTGATATGAGGACGTACATCCTACTCAGCCTTGCCGTTCTACTTGCGCCGGGTCTCGCCGCGCAACAGCGAGACAGCCTGACCGCGCAGAGCGACACCGCCGAGGCGGGGCGTCTTCGCAGGGAGATCGAGAAGCGCTTCAGTGAGCGCGTGCAGCAGGATCTGAAGTTGACGCCCGACCAGGCGACGAAGCTGCGCGCCACGCAGGAGCGGTTCGGCACCCGCCGCCGCTCCTTGATGCAGCAGCAAATGGAGCGCCGTCACGCGCTCGACGATCAGATGCAGCCCGGCATCGCCGCGAACTCCGATAGCGTCCGCAAGCTGATGGACGGCATGCGCGCCGGCCGGGCGGAGATGGTCAAGATCGAGCAGGATGAAGATCAGGAAATGTCCGGCTATCTCAATCCCGTGCAGCGCGCGCGGTACCAGCAGATGCGCGAGCAGTTCATGCGGCGCATCGTCGAGATGCGGATGGAGCGCCGGGAGCAGCGGGGAATCGCACCGCGTCGTGGGATGGGCGCGCCCGGGCCGCGGCTCAGGGGTGGGCGGCGGCGCGGGATCTAGCAGAGGAACTCTAGACTGAGTGCGGCCGCCACGTGTTGCTCCGTGGCGGCCGCATGTTGTTTCCGTAGGTATATTTCGCGCGCTGAGATCGGCCCGAGTGGCGGAATGGCAGACGCAACGGACTCAAAATCCGTCGGGGGCAACCCCATGAGAGTTCGACTCTCTCCTCGGGCATCAGCCATGTTCTGCTGCGTGCCGCTGGCGCTCACGCAGCTCAGCTCTGCGCAACTCACGCTCCGCGGCACCGTCAGCGCCGCGGAATCCGGCGAACCCCTCGGCTTCAGCATCGTGACGCTCTATCCAGGCTTCGGCAAGCGATTCACCGACGCCCGCGGCGGATTTTCAATCGACATCGCGCAGCCGGGTACCTACGTCCTCAGCGTTCGTCAAATCGGCTACGCCCCGCTCGACACGCAGCTCGTCATCGCCGGCGACAGCGCGACGAGTGTGCGGATCGTGCTGCACCACCTCGCGATTGACCTTCCGCCCGTGACGATCTCCGCCGGCCAATGCACGAATCCCGGCGCGCCCGATTCGAGCGACAGGACGTTACGGGCCGTGTTCGACCAGCTCCAGGAAAGTGCGCGGCGCTTCGAGCTGCTCGCCGACACCTACCCGTTCCGCTACACGCTCGAGCTCACCGACCGGATCGTTAACCAGCGCGGGGACACGGGACCACCGGTGGTCCGGAGGCTGCAGTTCTCCAGCAGCGACAACCGTCACCACCCCTACGCGGTGGGCCGAGTCGTCGAGCGGGCCTGGGGGGCGTGGGGGTCGCCCGACAGCGTGCTCGTAATCCACAGCGCCGAGCTCGAGGATCTAGGCAACCCCGACTTTGTCGCCAGCCATTGCTTCCATCTGGTGGGGCGCGACACGATTGGGGGAGAAACGCTGGTGCGCATCGACTTCGAGCCGGCCACGCGCATTGGATCGGCGGACATGGCGGGGGCAGCCTATCTCGACTCGACCACCTACGAGCTGCGCTACACCACGACCTCGCTCACACGACCCGAGCGATCCGCGCTGCTCAACGTGCGGGCGGTGAGCTTCCGGACGCGCTTTCGCGCGATTGCCCGCAACGTATCGCTGCAGGATTCGCTCAGCGCGATCACGCTGTACCGCTTCGGTCAGGCGCCACGCATCCAAACGCAACGGACGGTAGACGTTCGCTTCCGGCGCCAGGCGCCG
>QHTW01000023.1 GCA_003220955.1 Gemmatimonadota bacterium
AGATCGTGTACGTGGGGAAGGCGGCCAACCTCCGCGCGCGCGTGCCTGCCTACTTCGCGGACGAGCAGGGAAGCCCGGAGCGCGAGGTCCTGCAAGGACAGATCGCCGACCTCGAGACCATCATCGTCCCGAACGAGGCGCAGGCGCTGCTCCTCGAGAACACCCTGATCAAGGAGCACCAGCCCAAGTTCAACATCCGGCTGCGGGACGATAAGAGCTATCCGCAAATCGCCGTCACGCTCGCCGAGCCGTTCCCGCGCGTGCTCGTCGTCCGGCGCGTCACGATTCCCGGCGCCCGCTACTACGGTCCGTACACCGACGTCGCCACCCTCCGGCAGACGCTGAAAATCATTCGCCGGATCTTTACGGTGCGCTCCTGCGCCTGGAACCTGCCCCAGGAAGCGCCCGACCGGCCGTGCCTCGACTATCACATCGAGCGCTGCAAGGCCCCGTGCGTCGGCTACCAGAGCATGGAAGACTACCGCCGCATGATCGACGACGTGCTGCTGTTTCTCTCGGGTAAGACGCTCGACGTCCGGGCGCGACTGCGCGAGCGCATGCAGGAGGCGAGCACCGCGCAGGACTACGAGCGGGCGGCGCAGCTGCGGGACGCCCTGAAATGGCTGGACCAGCTCGAGCAGCCGCAAACGGTGGAGGTCGTCGGGAGCGGCGACGCCGACGCGATCAGCCTCGCCCGTGATGGTGACGACGCGGTGGGAGTCATCCTCCGCATTCGGGACGGCAAGCTCATCGCGCGCGAGCAGCGCTTTCTGGAGCACGTCGAGCATGCCGCTGAAGGCGAGGTGCTGCGGACGCTCCTCGTGGGTTACTATCTCCCGCTCGAGCAGCGGGCGCAGCGCGTGGTGCTGCCGTTTGCGCCGGCCGATTTCGATGCGCTGCGCGAGCTCGCGCCCGGCGTGGAGTTCGTGGTCCCGCAGCGCGGGTCGGCGGCCAAACTCGTCGAGCTGGCTGATCAGAACGCGCGCCACCTGCTCGATAGCTTCAAAATCGAGACGTTCGACATTGATGAACGGGCGGCCGATCCGGTGTTCGCCTTGGGCCGAGATCTCGGCCTCCCGGTCGTGCCACGGGCGATGGTGTGCATCGATATCTCGCACAACCAGGGCAAGGATGCCGCGGGGTCGCTGGTGTGGTTCGAGGGCGGCCGGCCGCGCAAAGCGGAGTACCGGCGATATCGGATCAAGGGTGTAGAAGGAATCGACGACTTTGCGTCGATGAAAGAAGTGGTGAGCCGCTTCCTCACTCGCCGAATTGCGGAGAACAAACAGATTCCGGACTTGATCGTGATCGATGGAGGAAAGGGCCAATTGGCTGCCGCGGTCGAAGCGGCGCGCGCGCTGGGAGAGGAACGTCTGCCGATTGTGAGCCTCGCGAAACGGGACGAGGAGGTTTTCCTCCAGGACTCCGGCGAGCCGCTGCGGCTGTCGCGGCGCAGCCCGTCACTCAAGCTGCTGCAGCGCGCGCGCGACGAAGCGCACCGCTTTGCCGTCACCTACAGCCGCAAGCGGCGGTCGCAGCGGACGATCACGTCGGAGTTGCTGCGCATTCCTGGCATCGGGCCCGCGCGCCGGCGGCTGCTCCTGGAGCGGTTCGGCTCGCTCGCCGGCGTGCGCACAGCGACCCCGGCCGAGATTGCCGCATTGCCGGGCTTTTCCACGACACTGGCGGATCGCGTCCTCGACCGGCTACATCAGCGCGCGTGAGCTCCTGGACACTGGAGTGCTCGGCGTGCGTTCCCACACGTACGCGTGACGCCGACGGGTTTCCGGGCGTGTGCGAGGTCTGCGGGTCGCCGTATCTCGTCCGCTACGCGGCGCTCCCAACGCCGGAAGCGAAAACGCTGTTGGCCCGCCGGCGCTGGACGATGTGGCGCTATGACGGGTGGCTGCCGCTGCGCGAGGAAGAGCAGCCGGTCACACTCGGCGAGGGTGGCACCCCGCTGCTCAAAGTGGAGCGCGTCGCCGCGCGCCAAGGTTTCGACCAACTCTGGGTCAAGGACGAAGGCACAAATCCCACGGGATCGTTCAAGGCCCGAGGACTGGCTGCCGCGGTCACGCGTGCCGCGCTCTCGGGCGCGAAAGAATTCGTGGTGCCGACCGCGGGTAATGCAGGCATCGCGCTCGCCGCCTACGCGACCCGCGCGGGTGCCTCAGCGCGCGTGTACGCACCCGCCACGACGCCGCGCCCCATCCTGGATCAGATCCGCGCGTTTGGCGGAGATCTGATGCTCCTCGATGGTCACATCGGCGACTGTGGGATTGCGGCTCGGCTGCACGCCACCAATACCGGTGCCATCGACGTCTCCACGCTGAGAGAGCCGTATCGCATCGAGGGCAAGAAGACGCTCGGCCTCGAGTTGGCCGAGCAGTTCGGATGGACGCTGCCCGACGCGATCGTTTATCCGACGGGCGGTGGGACGGGCCTCATCGGGATGTGGAAGGCGTTCCAGGAGCTGCGCCAAAGCGGCTGGCTGCGCGGGCCCCTGCCGCGGATGTACACGGTGCAAGCGAGCGGCTGTGCCCCAGTCGTGCAGGCATTCGAATCGGGCGCCGAGCGATGCGAGCCGTGGCCGGATCCGAAAACCGTGGCGGCCGGTTTGCGCGTGCCTGCGCCGCTGGGTGACCGGCTCATGCTGCAGGCGCTGCGCGACAGCGGGGGCGGCGCGGTCGCCGTGAGTGACGAAGCTCTGGGGGCGGCCGCGCGCGAGCTGCAGGTCGCGGAGGGGATCGACGCATCCCCAGAAGGTGGCGCGGCCTTGTCAGGTGCCGTCGCGCTCAAGAACCTCGGCGTGCTGCGCCCCGAGCAGCGCATCGTGCTCTTCAACACCGGCGCCGGGTGGCTCTACAGAGCCTAAGCCGTTTATATTTCGACACTTCGGCCCATGCGCATAGCCATCCTGGATCCAGCCGCCGGCATCAGCGGCGACATGACTTTGGGGGCCCTCCTCTCCCTGGGCGTTCCCGTATCCTGGCTCGAGGAGTTGCCCGCAAGGCTTGGTATCGGTGACATCAGCGTTAGCGTGCGCGATGTTCGCCGGGCCGGCATCACCTGCAGGCAGGTGCAATTCTACATCCCGGAGCAGCCGCACGGCCGTCACGTCGGTGACCTCGTCCAGCTGGTCGAACGCGCGCCGATCTCCGATTGGGTCAAAGAACGCGCGGTGCGCGCGTTCCGCCTCGTGGGCGAGGCGGAGGGACGCGTCCACGGCGTCGCGCCCGAGAAGGTGCATCTGCACGAAGTCGGCGCTGTCGACGCGCTCCTGGACATCGTCGGCGCCATCGAGGGGTTCGAACGGCTCGGCGTCGAAGCCGTGCATCACTTTCCCGTGGCGGTGGGGCAGGGGTGGGTGGAATCGGCCCATGGCCGCCTGCCGGTGCCCGCGCCGGCAACAGCCATTTTGCTGGAAGGACTCGAGGTGACGTCCACGGGGCACGTGGAAGGCGAAGCGACGACTCCGACGGGCGCAGCGCTGCTGCGCGTACTCTCGGCAGGCGCGCCGCCCGATCGCTGGCGGATGGTGAGCAGTGGCTGGGGCGCGGGGCAGCGCGATCCCAAGCCCTATCCGAACGCACTCCGCATTCTGCTTGCCGAAACTGCGAGCGAAGCGGGCCGCGTGGTGCTGCTCGCCACGGACGTGGATGACATGAGTCCTGAGTATGTCGAGCCGCTGCGGCAGGCGTTGATGAGCGCGGGGGCGCTCGACGTGCAAACCTGGCAGGTGCAAATGAAGAAAGGCCGCTCTGGTTTTCGTGTGGAGGTAATGGCCCCCGAGACGCTGGCGGACGCCGTGACGGCGGAGCTGTTCCGTCACAGCACCACGGCCGGCGTGCGGCGCTGGATCGCCGAGCGCGCGACGCTGCCACGGCACCAGCTTACCGTGCGGTTGGACGGCGTCGCGGTGCGCGTGAAGGTGCTGGATGGCGGCAACATCCGGGTGAAGCCAGAATACGATGATGTGCTGGCGGCGGCGAAGGCATTGGGGCGCCCGCCGCTGGAGGTGGCGCGCGCCGTCGAGCGCGACGCCGAGGCTCTTCTCGCTAAAGCCAAGGA
>QHTW01000024.1 GCA_003220955.1 Gemmatimonadota bacterium
ACGAGCAGCCACTTCGTGTACGGCTGATACCGCTCGGCGCCGGGAATCCGGCCCATCCCGATCCAGAGATAGTAGTTGCCCGTGAGAAAAAGCACCGCGATGAGGAACGCCTGGATCACCCACAGCCAGCTCATGAAGCCACCCATCATCGTGATGCCCATCGACTGGTCGTACTGATAGATCTCGCGTCCCAGCCAGTAACCCGCGAACGGCAGCACGATCAACGCCGAGATCGCGATGAAATTGCCTACGTACCCCATCCAATCGTAGTGCGCACGTTCCTCATCCGTTTTGGCGGCGAGGAAGCGGTAGCTCGCGTACGCGCCCACGATCGCCCCCCCGAACACGACGTTGCCGATCAGGCGGTGGATGTTGATCGGCATCCAGGTGTGATTGAGGATGGCGTGCCACAGCTTGATGCTGGTAGGCGAGGTTTCGGGCGTGATGTCGCGCGGCGGCGTCATCATGTAGGTGAGCCAGGAGTCGGCGATGAACATCACCGCGGTACCCCAGATGTTCAGCAGAATGCCCAGACACCAATGCACGATCTTCGCCCGGCCCTGCTTCCACAGGTCCCAGCCGTAATAGTAGAGGTACAGGGTGAACGACTCGAAGAAGAAGATGGAGACGTACACCCACATCGACACGCCGAAGATCGCCGTCAGATACGCCCAGAACCGCGGATACAGTGTCGACAGCAGGAACACGAAGACCGCGCCCCAGATCGCAGTCGCGCTATACGCGATCAGCAGGAGCCGCGTGAACTCCTTCGCGAGCCGGTCGTAGCGCTGGTCCTTCCCGAAGATCCCGATCGCTTCGGCGACCACCGCGAAAATCGGTACCCCCAGCACGAACGCCGCGAACATCAGATGGATCTCGGCCGCGATCCAGATCGCGGCGCGGCTGCCGATGACCGGGAAGTCGCGATACGCGCCGCTGGTATCGGCCGCGGCCTGAAGCACGTGCAGGGCGTCGACCATCAGCTATCCGCCACGAAGAAGGGACGTTGCTTCGAGAAGTCCACTGGCATCGCGCTGCGGATTTCCGTCAGCAGCTCGGGCGTGATCTCCTGCACGCCCCGCGCGCGCGCCCAGTCTTCCACGCGCTTGGCTACGACCCCGCGCACGAAGGACGGGATGCGATCGAGCCGCGTTCGCGCGGCGGCCGACCAGGTCAGCACCGGCACAAAATCCTTGCCATACGTGATGTCGCGCTCCGGCTCAATCACGGCAGCACCTGACGGTTCATAGGCGCACGACGGATCGGCCGCCAGCACATCGCCCTCGAGCGCGAACGCCCTCGCCCGGCAGCCGCCACACAGCTGTTGGTACTCGCAGCGGCCGCACTTGCCGCCCAGCGTCCCCTCCCGCAGCTGTCGGAACAGCGGCGCGGAGCGCCAGATCTCGCCGAAGTTCTGCGCGCGCAGGTCGCCCGCGACCTCGGGGAGATAGGGACAGGGTGTCAGTTTGCCGTCGGGCGTGATGCGGCAGTATTGCGTCCCGCAGGGACAGCGCGTCGCGTAGTTGAGAATCGGCGAATCGGGATCGGCCGAATGCACATGTCGCATGAAATGCGGCGCGCACTTGGCGCGAATCATCATCTGGCCGCGGTACTGGCGCTGCCAGCGGGCGAGGTCGGCGAGGACCGCTTCGTATTCGGCGGGCGCCAGATCGGACAGCCCCGCGCCGCGTCCCGTCGCCACGAGGAAATAACAGTTGAACGCCACCGCGCCCTGCTCCGCCGACCACTGCGCCACCCGCTCGAGCTCGGCACGATTGCCCTTGGTCGCCGTCGTCTGGATGATGAAATCGAGTCGTTGCGCGCGCAGGCGCCCCAGCGCGGCGATCGTCTCGTCGAGCGAGCCCTTGCCGTGCCGGAAGTGGTCGTGGTAGGTCGGCCGCAGCGAGTCGATCGACACCGCGACACCGCGGACGCCCGCCTCCTTGAGCCCCGCGATGCGCTCAGCGGTCAACAGCGTGCCGTTCGTGCCGACGACCACCGTCGCGCCGTGCCGCGATGCGTAACCCGCGATCTCGGTCAGATCGTGACGCAACAGCGGCTCGCCGCCCGACAGAATGATCATGGGCGCCGGATTGACCGCGAGCAGCTCATCGACGATGCGCAGGCAGTCCGCGGTGTCGAGCTCGGACGTCACCGACTCGTGCGGGCCGGCGGCGATGTAACAGTGAGCGCACTCCAGGTTGCAGCGCCGCGTGAGATTCCAGGCGACGACGTGCGGAACGTAGCTCACTGCAGCAGCTTCTCGATTGCCCGCTTCGCTTCCCCGGGCGTCACGGTCTTCATGTCGACTGGACACTTCTCCATCTTCTCTTCGATGTCGCGAATCGGGCAGCGCGTGATGCCTTGCGCCTTGGCTTCTTCGATAAATGCGCGCATCTCAGGCGACAGTGCGTCTTTCCCCTCCGCCTCGGCCCTGATCTGCTTCGCCCGCAGCTCGGTGAACATCACCATCATCGTGTCCACGTCGAACTCGTCGGCCTCGATCATCGCCTGCTTGTTGTCATCCATGACGTGCGTGGTAACGCGCCAGATGTCGTGATTGCGGGCGAAGCGCTCGACGGTGTTGCGCGCCAGGGGCCGGGCGATGAGCGGCACGAGCTGCAGCCGTTGCCAGCCTTCCTCCGTCCACACGATGGGATCGGTGGCGACGCGCGGGCGCCTAGAGACCGCACCCGTAACGGGGCATTTCGTCTCGATTTGGGGGACTGGGGGCTCGGGATCAGTGTCATGTCCCTGCACCTTCGTGGCCTTCATCTGTTCCCCAGCCTTAACCTCTGCCAGCGCGATCTCTTCGGCGCTGCCGATGCCCATGATGAGCTGCATGTGAGTGGGCAGCAGCTTCTGGATCGCCTCGTCGAGCCACTTGTTCGTGACAGTGGGCGGCGGACTACCATTGCCCGCCTTTTCGAGGACGTACTCTTCGACCGCGCGCCGCGCGATGCCCTGCGCGAACGGCGGGACGCGGAGAATCCGGACTTCGGCTTCCGGAGCCCACGGCAGGCCCGCCTGGCCGTCTTCCTCGATCCAGGGAATGTCTTCCGGGCGAACACCGACGACACCGGTCAACAGCACGTTGCACGGCGCGAGCCGCACCAGGTTCTCCGACTGGCTGCCGAGCTCCGTGTGCTCGATGCGATGGGCGCCATGCCGGCCGATGACCAGCAGCGTCGGTTTGATCTCGTCCGCCCACTGCATGATTACCTGGAACGGCTTGCCGATGAGGATCTGCGTCTTGATCGGGACATCGGGGAACTGCTGCGCCATCACCTCGGCGCGTTTGAGATTCGCCTGGCAGAGCTTGAGCAAGCCTTTGTCGATGATGTTGTTGTGCAGCTCTTCCTGCTCTTCGAACTTGAACACCTTCGACGCTTGATAGGACAGCACGTCCTTGATGTTGTGGAAGACCACGTGGTGGTACTCCACGTCGAAGGCGCTGCAGACGTACAGCGACGCGCCGAACTCCTGGGCCAGTTCGAGCGCGGATTTCATGGCCTTGTAGCTGTAGGACGAGCCGTCGACGCAGACCAGGAAGCGCCCGCCGGTGAGCGGCTGCTGATCGCGCACGATCAGCACGTCTTTCTCGACGCCGCGTAACACGCGAGCCGCTACACCACCGAGCTGCGAAAATTGCTGCCGCCCCAGGCCGTGCGCGCCGAGCGCGAGCAGGTCGTACTGCCGTCCCGACGAGCCGACGAGGCGCGCGGCGGAGTCTTCCTCTTCCGCGACGAGCCGGCCGTTC
>QHTW01000045.1:0-2945 GCA_003220955.1 Gemmatimonadota bacterium
TGCCCATCGGTGGCGTGGCGGCATATCGTGACAAGGTCTCCGTGGTCGGCGTGGGATTCGACATCGCCTGCGGCAACGCCGCGATCCGCACCGATCTGACGCTGCCGCAGATCCAGGGGCGGCTGCGCGAGCTCGCCGATGCGATTCAGGCGTCACTCTCGTTCGGCGTGGGTCTGCGGAATCGATCGGACGATGCGCCAACGAACGATCCGCTGTTCGAGGATCCTGCCTGGGATGCCGTGCCCGACAGGCACGAGCGCGATCGCTTGCGCGCCAAGGCGCGCGAGCAGCTCGGCACCGTCGGTTCGGGCAATCACTACGTGGATGTGTTCGTCGATGAAGAGGATGGCATCTGGGTCGGCGTGCACTTCGGCTCGCGGGGCTTTGGCTTTGGCGTCGCGCACGGCTTTCTCGCGCTGTCGCAGAACAAGAAGTGGGGCGAGCGCGCGCCGGAGCGCGAGGTGCTGCTCGACGTCCATTCGGTCGTAGGCGACGCTTACTGGCAGCTCATGAATCTGGCGGGACGCTACGCCTACGCGGGTCGCGAGTGGGTCGCACGCAAGGTCGTGTCGCTACTGGGCGGCCGCGAAATGGAGCTGGTGCACAATCATCACAACTTCGCCTGGCTCGAGGAGCACGGCGCCGAGAAGCTCTACGTCGTGCGCAAGGGTGCGACGCCGGCGTTTCCGGGGCAGAAGGGGTTTGTTGGCGGCTCGATGGGGGATAACGCGGTGATTCTCAAGGGCGCGGCGCCATCCGATTCGGCGACTCAGGAATTACAGGCTCGCGCGCTCTACTCGACAGTGCACGGGGCAGGGCGGGTGATGAGCCGCACCGCCGCGGCGGGGAAGCGCACGCGCAAGGGCAAAGTCCTCAAGCCTGGCGCGATCTCGCGTGAGATGATGCACGAGTGGGTGCAGAAGAAGGGCGTGCTGCTGCGCGGGGGCGGGACGGACGAAAGCCCGCATGTGTACCGGCGGTTGCCGGACGTCCTGAAGGCTCAGGGTGCGACCGTCGAGGTGCTGCATACGCTGCGACCGTTGATCGTGGTGATGGCGGGGGCGGACGAGTGCGATCCGTACAAGGACTAACGGCCCGACGGCCCGACGGCCCCTAACACGCGCTGGAAACTGACGGGAGAAATCGGTTGAGTTCTGGACCAGAGTCTCGACGCGCCGAGCCGAAACGAATTGTTGGCCTCGCCATGCGGACAACCAACACCGCGGAGTCCGATCTTTCCAGTGCGAAGATTCCGAAACTCTGGGAGCGGTTCGGCAAAGAGCGCTGGGCTGAGCGGCTGGAAGAAGTCGGTGCGTTCGGGCCGACAACGGCGGTCTATTCAGCGTATGAAAGTGATGTGACTGGCAGCTACCAGCTTCTCGTAGGACGCCAAGTGCGCGATTCCTCGCCGGTGTCGGCGCCGCTCCAAGTCGTTTCCACGAGTCAAGGATCGTATCTGGCATTCCACTGTTCGGGCCCGCTGCCCCAAGCCGTCATTGCTGGGTGGCGCGATGTGTGGACGTACTTTGCGAGCGCCAACGCGCCGGCGCGCGCCTATACCTTCGATTTCGAGATATACCCGGACGCGGGCCCGGTCGAAATCTGGGTGGCCGTTCGAGATCGCTGAGGACGCCGCGGGTGTTGCGCGTGTGCCACGAAACTCAGGTCGCTACTGTGCCGTTCAGAGCCTCCGAGTGTACATACTCCGGAGGCAATCATGGCAACCGCCGCCCAGAAGTTTTCCGCCGCAAGGCAGCTCTCCTTCGCAAGGCTTTCCGTTCTCATCGCATCTAGCAATGCCGTCATCGCCTGTGGCAGTTTGCGGGCCGCTGCTGAGAGTACTGGACTCGTTCCACTCGACAGCGCCCGGGCAGTCGTAGTTGCGCAGCACAACGTGTGCGGGGATGTCTCGCCGGGGGATTGTAGCTGTGTGCTTCGGGGCTATCGCCGCTCCGGCGGGCGGTTTGAGATCTTGCTCGATCGGCGCCCGCCGGCAGGTAATGACCGCGTTTTGGTCACCCTTCGCGATAACGGTTCCCGAATCGACGTCACGCCCGTGGATACCGCGACCGCGCGCCCTTTGCAATGAACTTCGGGGGAAGCATGATGACCAAGACGCTACTCACGCGGACCTTGCTCGTTGCATTGCTGGGAGCCCTTGGCTGCAGTGAACCAACGTCACCGCGGGAATCTGGCCTACGCGCCGACGTCGCACCGGCCGCGACGCCGAGCTACACCATTACCGATCTCGGCACCTTGGGCGGTGCGTCCGCGGACGCGCGGGCGATCAACAACACCGGACAGGTCGTTGGAGCCAGCGCGACGGCCTCGGGCGAGACGCACGCGTTTCTCTGGACAGCGACCGACGGCATGAAGGACCTCGGCACCCTCGGTGGCACATTCAGCCGGGCCTACGGCATCAACGGCCTCGGTCATGTGGTCGGCGTGAGCGCACTAGCCTCGGGCGAGGAGCGCCCCTTCTTCTGGACGCCGGTGGACGGGATGCAAGACCTGGGGACATTCGGCGGCGGATTCGGGCTCGCCCTGGGTATCAACGACCTCGATCAAGTGGTCGGCAGAAGCAATCTCCCCGACGGATCGATCCACGCCCTCCTCTGGACGGCGAAGCAAGGTCTAACGGACCTGGTGAGTGTCGTTGGCGACAACTCGCAAGCCCACGGAATTAACAACCGGCAGCAGATCGTGGGTGGGAGTAACTTCAGCACCCAGGCGAACCAATTCTGCGGCTTCACAATTCCGTTCCTTGCGGATCCGCGCGGAGGGTTCCAAAACCTTGGCCAACTGGGCACCGCCGACCCGTGTGGCGGCGCATTCGCAAGGGCCACGAACGAGAAGGACGTCGTGGTCGGGTTCGCTGAGAACGACGCGTTCCTCCCTCGGGCGTTCCGCTGGACCGCCCAGAGCGGGATCGTGGATCTTGGAAC